>NZ_JAOTJD010000004.1:0-136125 GCF_042714595.1 Phenylobacterium ferrooxidans
CCAAACACCAAGGAGACATCTGCAGAATCCGCTTCGACCTAAGATTTCGACTCCAACGCCATATGCGATTCCCCTGCCCCAGGAGGGGAGCATCTTGAGCAGCGCTACGCCGGGTCACCCTTCCGCCCCCCGCAACCCCGCCCTAAGCTCGTCCCAACAGAACGAGAGGAAACACCATGGCCCAAGACACCCAACTCGCCGGCAAGACCTGCTTCGTCGCCGGCGCCTCCAGCGGCATCAACCTCGGCATCGCCAAGCGCTTCGCCGCCGCCGGCGCCAATGTCGTCATCATCAGCCGCAGCGAGGAGAAGATCGCCGCCGCCGCCAAGGAGGTCTCCACCTTCGGCAAGCCCTGCATCGGCATCGCCGCCGACGTCCGCGACTACGCCGCCGTCGAGGCCGCGCTGAAGCGAACCCACTCGGAATTCGGTGAAATCGACATCGTGCTGTCGGGCGCGGCGGGCAACTTCGTGGCCCCGGCGCTGGGCATGAGCGCCAACGGCTTCAAGACCGTCGTCGACATCGACCTGATCGGCACCTTCAACGTCCTGCGCGCCTCCTTCGAGTTCCTGCGTCGGCCGGGCGCGTCCTTGATCTCCATCACCGCCGGCCAGGGCGAGCGCGCCAGCCTCTTCCAGTCCCACGTCTGCGCCGCCAAGGCGGGCATCAACATGCTGACCAAGTGCCTGGCGCTCGAGTGGGGCCCCGGCGGTGTCCGCGTCAACGCCATCTCGCCCGGTCCCATCGCCGACACCGAGGGCATGGCCCGCCTGGCCCCGACCGCCGAGGCCGAGGAGCGCGTGAAGAGCCGCAACCCGATGCGCCGCTACGGCACCAAGGACGAGATCGCCGACATGTGCCTGTTCCTCTCCTCGGACCAGGCCAAGTACGTCAACGGCGCCATCATCCCCGTCGACGGCGGCTCCGGCTGCGGCGACGCCTCGGGCAATGCGCTGGCCAACTACGCCTAGGCGAGAGGCCTTCTCCTCCCCCGTTCGCGCGGGAGGAGAAGGCTCAGCCCTTGCGGCCCAACAGCCCGCCGATCCAGGCCATGGGCAGGGCGGTGACCACCAGGGCGATGGGATACCAGTGCGACCCGAGGTTCATGTTCCAGGTGGTCGCCACGCCGAGGATGGCCAGGGCCGCGCCCACCGCGCCCAGGATCAGCGCGTGCAGCAGGGGCCGGGCCGGCGCCAGCCGCGCGGCGACGTAGCTTCCGAAGGCCCCGAACACCATCCGGTACGAAAGCGCCAGCAGGTTATCCCCCACCTCGGTCATCGCCTGGCCGTTGGCGGGAAACACCCCCGTCAGGTGGAACACCGCGTCGGCCAGCAGCGACAGCACCACCACCGCGGCGAACCCCGCCAGCAGCGCCACGATGCTCTGTAGCCAGAACCGCGCCCCGGCGGTCTTGTCGGTTACGCCTGCCTCCATGAATCGCCCTCCGTCGCCTCGTCCTTCCAAGGACGTTTCAGAGAACGCCGATCCGACAACGGGGCGCGCGAATTGTCGAGTCCAAGGTCAAGCGTGGACGGGTCCTCAGCCCTTCGACGCGGCCAGGAACACCGCGTACTGCGCCTCGAACGCCCGCCGGTAGGCCGGCCGCGCCTGCGCCCGCGCGACGTAGGCCGCCAGGTTCGGGTGTTCCGCCACCAGGCTCGAGCCGCCCAGCCGCTGCAGCACCGACACCATCATCAGGTCGCCCGCGCTGAAATCCCCGTCCAGCCAGTCAGCGTCGCCCAGGCGGCTGGAAAGCTGGCCCAGCCGGGTGCGGATGCGGTCCTCGACAGCGGCCAGGCGCTCGCCGAACCAGCTCTTGTCGCGCTCGGTGAACCTCGAGATCTCCCACTCGGTGATCGGCGGCTCCAGGGTGCTCAGGGCCGCGAAGATCCAGCTGATGGCGCGCGCCCGGGCGTTGGCCTCGTCGGGCAGCAGGCCCGCATGGCGCTCGGCGACATGCAGCACCATGGCGCCGCACTCGAAGATCGCCAGGTCGCCCTCCTCATAGGTCGGGATCTGGCCGAAGGGGTGCAGGGCCAGGTGCGCGGGCGCCTTCATCTGCGCGAAGGTCACCAGCCGCACCTCATAGGGCTGGCCGACCTCCTCGAAGGCCCAGCGGACGCGCATGTCGCGGGCCAGGCCCCGGCCGCGATCGGGGGAGGCCTTGAAGGCGGTGAGGGTGGGGGGCATCGGGCGGTCTCCATCCGCGGTGTCTTCGTCTTCCAAGGACGCTCGGCCACCGGGTCCTGCGACTCGGCCCCCGGTTTTTTCGCCCGCCCGCCCGACCTCTAGCGGCCGTAGAACTGGTGGAAGGGTTCGATTGAAGCCCGGGCGCCCAGGGCGCGCATGGGAAAAGCCCGCCACGGCGCGGCGATATCCATGCCTGCCATGTTGTCGAGCAGGGCCTGGCGGAGGTTGGGCTTCACGGCCTCGCGAAAGTCCAGCAGTTGGCCCCAGCTGGAGGTCCCGTCCAGCCGGACCCGCTCGGGTTCGAAGGCCGAGGCGCCATAGTGCGGCGGGAACAGCCGGCGGTAGGCCTCCAGATTGTAGAGCCAGGACCCGCCCTTCACCGTCCGCGCCGCCGGGTGGTGCGCGCGCACATGGCGAAACATCTCGGCCAGCTCGGACCTGCGGCGGTCGATCTTGGCCCGCGCCAGCGGCCCGACGCCGTCGTCGCTGTCGCGGTTGCTGAAGTGGATCCGCACCACCTCGCCGGCCTCCTCCAGCTCATAGCTGAAGCAGCCGAACCGCGGCCCTCCGCTCGCCTCGGGCGCCGACTGGGCGAAGAAGCCCACGGTCCAGTCCAGGCGTCCCGCCTCGCGGTCCTCAAGTCCCGCCGCGTAGCGCGCCCACCCCGCCGAGGGCGCCCCCACCTCGGCCCGGCCCAGGCCAAACCGTCGGTGCAGGTTGGTGAACTCCAGGCAGGTCTCCGAAAGCGCGCGCGAGGTCCGGGCGGCGATGACTTCGGCGAACCGCAGCTGGACCTCGAAATAGCCCCTCAGCCGCTCGGCCTGTTCGCGGCGCGCCTCGATGATCCCACCCATGGGGCGAGCCTACACCGTCGCCGCCCGGACCCGTCAACGACCCCGCCGGCCCGCAAAAATGACGCCCCCGTCAGCTAGCCCTTGCCGAACGCTGTTCAAGCCGCGAAATGTGGGAGAACAGGCTTCGAAAGCCCTGGCTAAAGCGAGGAATACCCGATGAGCGAGAGCGCCACTCTGGACGCGGTCAAGGACGCCCGCGACGAGGTCTATGCCCTGCCGATCGAGAGCCTGAACGTCGCCCAGTCCAAGCTCTTCCGGGACGACGCCATCTGGCCCTACTTCGAGCGCCTGCGGGCCGAGGATCCCGTCCACTGGCAGCCGGCCAGCGACTTCGAACCCCACTGGGCGGTCACCCGCTACAACGACATCATGGCGGTCGACACCAACCACGCGGTGTTCTCGTCGGAGGGCGGCATCAGCCTGGGTCCGAGCGAGGAGATGATCGCCAAGCTGGTGGCCAGCGGCGCCCAGATGACCGGCGGCCCCTTCGGCGGCGGAGCGGGCCCGACCATGTTCATCGCCATGGACCCGCCCAAGCACGACGAACAGCGCAAGACCGTCAGCCCGGCGGTCTCGCCGCACAATCTGAAGATCATGGAGCCCCTGATCCGCGAGCGCGCCGGGACGATCCTGGACAACCTGCCGATCGGCGAGCCCTTCGACTGGGTCGACAAGGTCTCGATGGAGCTCACGGCCATGACCCTGGCCACCCTGTTCGGCATGCCCCAGGAGGATCGCCGCAACCTGACCCGCTGGTCGGACATGGTGATGTCGCGTCCCGGCGACGGCGTCGTCGACACCTGGGAGGAAAAGCGCGCCGAGATGGCCGCCTATGCCGGCTACTTCCTGAACCTGTGGGCCGATCGCAAGGCCAAGCCGCCCGAGGGCGACCTGGTCTCCATGCTGGCCCACGGCGAGGCCACCAAGGACATGAACCAGTTCGAATACCTGGGGAACATCATCCTGCTGACCATCGGCGGCAATGACACCACCCGCAACACGATCTCCGGCTCGATCTACGCCCTGAACAAGAACCCCGACCAGTTCGCCAAGCTGCGCGCCAACCCCGACCTCATCCCCTCGATGGTGTCGGAGACCATCCGCTGGCAGACCCCTCTGGCCCACATGAAGCGCGTGGCGACCCAGGACTACGAGCTGGGCGGCAAGACCATCAAGAAGGGCGACAACGTCGTCATGTGGTACGTCTCGGGCAACCGCGACGACAGCGTCATCGAGAACCCCAACGCCTTCATCATCGACCGCGAACGCCCCCGCCAGCACCTGTCCTTCGGCTTCGGCGTCCACCGCTGCGTCGGCAACCGCCTGGCCGAGCTGCAGCTGAAGATCATCTGGGAAGAAATCCTGGCCCGCTTCCCCGAGATCCAGGTCCTCGAAGAGCCCCAGCGCGTCCCCTCGACCTTCGTCAAGGGCTACAAGTCCATGCAGGTGATGATCCCCCGCAAGCTGTAGGGGGATCGCTCTTAGAACAATAGCCCCGTCATCCCGGACAGCCGTCAGGCTGATCCGGGACCGCGAAGCGGCGGCGCGAAGCAGCCACCCAGGGGCCGAGCGCTCCGCCCCTGGGTCCCTGTGTATTGCGATGGGAATTACGGTGACAGTGCATTCAATTGACATGCCGGTTCTCAGTTCCCAGGGGAATTAAATGCACTGTCACCGAATTCGCACCGAATTCGGTTCGCACGGTCATGGGCTCTCCAACCTTGCGGTCATCCCGAGGGGCTGGATGGACCTCAGCTGCTTCCCCCGACCTTCGTCAAGGCCGCCGCCTCAGGCCGCCGGCAATTGCGACATGATCGTCGCGGCGTCGAAATAGTCGCGCCAGTAGGTGATCTTGCCATCGTGCACCTCGTAGACGCCGGTCACCGGCAGCTCGACCCATTTGTCGCCAAACAGGTGCCGGTCCAGCCGCTCCAGCAGCACCACGGGACCCGAGGCCGCCGCCCGCAGGATCTGGAAGTCATTCTCCCGTGTCGGGGCGAAGAAGGGCTCCAGCACGGCCCGGATTCCGGCGGGCCCGCGCACCGTGCCGAGCGGCGGCGGGTTGGTGTATTCGCAACTGTCGGACACCAGCTTGAGGCCCGCGTCGTAGTCCAGGGCCTCCATGAGTTTCATGAACTGCAAGACGAGGTCGGTCGGGGAGAGGGCGGTGATCATGAGGGCTTCCTGCGGTGGGTGTGTGTCCATCGTCAGCATCGGCCGCCCCAACGCCATTACCTAGCAGGTCATCTTCTCGCGTTCGGCCGCCGAAGGTCGGCCCGGCCATCGCACCCGCGAACGTCGCCCCTCCATTGAACCCCCGGCGGAACGCCATTAGCTGTAGCGCATATTCAAACAGCCGTTCGCGGCGCTGATTTCCAGGACGATCTCATGAAGCTCTATTCCGGCGACCTGTCCCCCTATTCCGCCAAGGTGCGGATGCAGATCTACGCCAAGGGCATCTCCGACATCGCCATCGAACTGCCGCCGGGCTTCCTGACCGGCGAGTTCCACAAGACCTCGCCGCTGGCCCGCATCCCGGTGCTCGACCTGGGCGGCGACGTGATCCCGGAATCCGAGGTGATCTCCGAGTACCTGGAGGAGATCTATCCCCAGAATTCGATGCTGGGCGCCACGCCCCGCGAGACCGCCGCCATCCGCACGGTGTCGCGCATCGCCGACATCTACCTGATGAACAACATGTTCATGCTCTCGGGCCAGGGCCGCGCCTCGACCCGCAGCGCCGACATCGTCAAGCTGCTCTCGGGCCAGGTGATCCGCGGGATCAAGGCGCTGGAGCACTACATCGGGACCGATGGCTTCGCGGTCTCCGGTCGCCTGACCATGGCCGACTGCACCCTGGTCCCGGCCCTGTTCCTGGTGGAGAACGTGATCCCCACCGTCGGGGTCGAAGACCCCATCCCGGCCTCCCCCAAGGTCGCCGCCTACTGGGCCGCCATCCAGAGGAACGAGCACGCCGCCGCCACCCTGGTGGAACTGCACCGCGGCCTGGCCGAACGCCGCGACCTCATCGCCAAGATGGCCGCCAAGGAAAAGGCCAAGGCCGCCGAGCAGGCCGGGGCCTAAAGATCATGGGTCCCTTCTCCTTTTGCGGGAGAAGGGACCCTGCGGTGCAGGTGAGGGGGCGACAGGCCTGTCCGACACGCCGCTCATCCCGGCGCAGCCGGACCTGGATTCATCGCGCACACCTGGGCTTGATCCACCGTTCGTGTCGTTCGTGAGGTTCGTGGTTCCAAGTCTTCAGGCCGCGACGCCGCGAGGCGGTTCAAGATCGTCCACGAACCTCACGAACCTCACGAACAGCCAAGCCCGTCGAACGGAGCGCCACCCGTCATCCGGCCGGTCTCCGGCCGGTCTCCGGCCGGCCACCGTCGAGAGCGAGCTGAGCTACCCAAGCCCGGCTCTGCGGGACAGGCGATTGAGACCTCAGTCCTGCGTCCCGCGCATCCGTCGCGCCAGGTCCTGCAGGGTCGTGCGCAGGGACACGATCTCCTCGCCCGGCAGATCCAGCGCGCAGGCGAGCGCGAGGGGCACGCCCGCCGCCTTCTCCTGCAAGGCCTGGCCCACGTCGGTAAGCGTGATCTGCACGCGGCGTTCGTCGGCCGCATCGCGGGTCCGCCTCACCAGGCCCGCCCCCTCCATGCGTTTCAGCAGCGGGGTGAGGGTGCCTGAGTCGAGGCCCAGGGCCTCGCCCAGGTCGCTCACCGTGCGCGGGGCCTTTTCCCACAGCGCCATCATGGCCAGGTACTGGGGATAGGTCAGGCCGAGCGGCTCCAGCAGCGGCCGGTAGGCCCGGGTCACCAGCCCCGTCGCCGCATAGAGGGCGAAGCAGAGCTGGTTATCGAGACGTAGCTGTTCCGCGACACCCCGACGGTCACTTGTCGGCGTTCGTCGGTCGTCGGTGGTCTTGGTGGCTTTGGGACTCATTGCGCCCTTACGGTTATCGCAACATCGACATTGCCGCGAACCGCATTCGAATAGGGGCACACCTGGTGGGCCGTGGCCACCAGGGCCTCGGCGGCCGCCTGGTCCAGGCCCTGGGTCTCCACATCCAGCGCCACCCCCAGGCGGAAGCCGCCCTCCGCGCGCGGGTGCAGTTCGACCGTGGTGGTCACCGCCGCGCCGGTGAGCGCGATCTTCTGCTGCCCGGCGAGGAACCGCACGGCGTTCTCGAAACAGGCGGCGTAACCGGCGGCGAACAGCTGCTCAGGGTTGGTCGCCCCGCCCTTGCCGCCCATCTCCCTGGGCAGGGCCAGGTCGACCTTCAGCAGGCCATCGAGGCTTTCGACATGGCCGGCGCGGCCGCCGACGGCGCGGGCCTGGGTGGAATAGAGGGCGGGCATGGGTCATCTCCGTGTTGATTGTGTAAAATCATATTGTGTACAATTTAATGGACGTCAACCCAGGCAAGGCGCCTTTTCTTCCATCCGCGACGGCCACCACAGTTGCCTCCGCCCCGGGGTTCGCCTCAATAGGGGGGCCGGCCGGTGAGTCCCGGCGCTGGGGTCTAACCGCATGTTTCGTCTGGAGAACGCCCAGAGCCTGGTGGGCATCGCCCTGACCCTGGCCGTCTGCTGGGCCCTGTCGGAAGACCGCAGCCGCTTCCCCTGGAAGCTGGCCCTGGGGGCCATCTTCGTCCAGGTCGCCCTGGTCCTGCTGCTGTTTGGCCTGCCCGGCGCCCAGGGGTTCATCCAGGCCCTCAACGACGGCGTCGACGGCCTGGCCGCCGCCACCGCCCAGGGCACCCAGTTCGTCTTCGGCTACATGGGCGGCGGGGCCCAGCCCTACGCCGTCACCAACCCCGGCGGCCTCTTCGTCTTCGCCTTCCAGGTCCTCCCCCTGATCCTGGTGATCTCGGCCCTCTCGGCCCTGCTGTGGCACTGGCAGATCCTCAAATGGATCACCCGAGGCTTCGGCTTCATCTTCCAGAAGACCATGGGCCTGGGCGGCGCCTCGGCCCTGGCCGTGGCCGCCAACATCTTCCTCGGCATGATCGAGAGCCCCATCGTCATCCGCGCCTTCCTGGACAAGCTGACCCGCTCGGAGCTGTTCCTGATGATCGTCGTGGGCCTGGCCACCGTCGCCGGCTCGACCATGGTGGCCTACGCCACCATCCTGAAGGACGCCCTGCCCAACGCCGCGGCCCACGTCCTGGTGGCCTCGATCATCTCGGCCCCGGCCGGCATCCTGCTGGCCCGCATCATGGTGCCGGAGAAGCCGGGGCAGGGGGGCTTCTACGCCGACTACAATTCTCTTCTGAAGTATGACAGTGCGATCGACGCCATCTCCAAAGGCACCATGGATGGCCTCACCGTGGTGCTGAACATCTCGGCCATCCTCATCGTCTTCGTGGCCTTCGTGGCCATCGGCAACGGCGTGCTCACGGTCTTCCCGGACGTGTTGGGATCGCCGCTCACCATCGAGCGCATCCTGGGCGTGGTCTTCGCGCCCCTGGCCTGGACCCTGGGCATCCACTGGGACGAGGCCCTCAAGGCGGGCTACCTGCTGGGGGTGAAGCTGATGCTGACGGAGTTCATCGCCTTCATCCAGCTGGGCGCGGTCCCGGCCGGCGAGATGACCGAGCGCACCCGCATGATCATGACCTACGCCCTGTGCGGCTTCGCCAATGTCGGCTCTGTCGGGATCACCGTCTCGGGCATGGGCGTCCTGATGCCCGAGCGCCGCAACGAGATCATCGGCATGGTCTGGAAGGCTCTGGTCGCCGGCTTCCTGGCCACCTGCATGACCGCCGCCGTGGTGGGCGCCATGCCCCGCGAACTGTTCGGCCAATGAGGGCGCTCCTTCTCGCCCTGGCCCTGGCGGTCGCCCCCGTCGCGGCCTTCGCCCAGTCCCTGACGGTGGTGGACCCCGGCGGCAAGACCAAGGTCCTGACCCCCGCCGACCTCGCCGACCTGCCGCGCGCCGAGGTGAAAAGCGGCGCCCGGACCTATGAGGGCCCGATCCTGACCTACGTCCTGCGGGCCGGCGGCCTGCCGGTGGGGCCCAGGCTGCACGGCGACCCGCTGCGAGCCTATGTCGTCATGACCGGCAAGGACGGCTTCCAGGCGGTCTATTCGCTGGCCGAACTGGACAAGGACTTCCACGACGACGTGGTGATCCTCGCCGACCACGTGGACGGCAAGCCCCTGCCCGACAAGGAAGCCCCCTGGCGCGTCGCCTCCAGCGGCGACAGGAAGGGCTGGCGCTCAGTCTTCGGCCTGGCGCGCATCGAGGCGCGGCTGGCCGATGCGCCAGCGAAGGCGCCGGCCATGGAACACGCCCACTAGGCGGACTTGATCAACTCGAGTGAGCGGATGCGGCTCTCGAGGTCGGGTCCTACCGCCATCACGAACAGTTCGTCCGCGCCGGTGCTCGCCGCCTTGCCGTCCAGCCGCGCCTTTACGGTCGCGGGATCGCCCACGATGGAGCGCGCCATTACGCCCGCCAGTCGCGGATCGTCCGCCCGCTCGGCCAGGAAGGCCTGGGCCTCGGGGATGGAGGTGAAGCGGCGCCGGCCGCCGTCCAGGGTGGCGAGGTTGCCGGCCCGCATCGGGGCGGCCAGCCGCTCGGCCTCGGCGCTGGTCTCGGCGGCGAGCGCGATGGTGGCGATCCCGGCCCAGGGCTCGGCGCGGAACACCGACGGCCGGAAGTTCCCCTTGTAGGCCGCCACCGCCGGACCGCCGTCGGCGCGAGCGATGAACTCGGCGAACACCATGCCGACGCCCGCCTGGGCGGCGAACAGCGCGCTCTCCACCGAGGTGCAGAGCAGGAAGAGGTCGGGGTGCGAGGGGCCGGCCGGATTGGCGTGGATCTCGCGGGCAGGATGGGCGTCGGTGATCGGCTCCGCCCCCGAGGCGTCCAGCAGCCAGGCCGACAGCAGGGCGAAATACTGCGGGAAGGCTTCGGAGCCTGATGATCTCAGCGCGCCGCCGGTCCGCTGATCTGTGCCGAGCGCCCGGCCCACGCCCAGGTCGATGCGGCCAGGCGCCAGGGCCTCCAGCTCCATGAACACCTCGGCCACCTTCAGGGGGCTGTAGTTCACCAGCATCACCCCGCCCGAGCCCAGCCGGATCGTCGAGGTAATCTGGCTGGCGGCCGCGATCAGGATCTCCGGGGCCGGCGAGCCCAGCCCGCCGATATTGTGATGCTCGGCCACCCAGAAGCGGTGATAGCCCAGCCGCTCGGCGGCCTTGGCCACCTCCAGGCTTTCGCGCACCGCCTGGGCCTGGGTGTTGCTCCCGCTCACCGGGGAGAGGTCGAGGACCGAGAGGGTGTAGGTCATCAGGTCCTCGGCGCGGTCTTCTTCAGCACGGCCGAGAAGCTCAGCACCGCGTCGCCCTCGACCGTCATGATCCCGCGCACGAACACCATGCTGCGGCCGGCCTTCACCACCTCGCCCCGGCACTCCAGCAGGGAGCCCTCCGGCACCGCGCCGACGAACTCGCTGTTGAAGGTGGCGGTCACGCTGCGGCTGTCCTTCAGGGCGTCGCGGGCGATCACGAACAGGCAGTAGTCGGCGAAGGTCATCAACGCCCCGCCATGCATGAAGCCGCCGCCGTTCATGTGCTTGTGCTCGGGCCGCATGGCGCAGACCGGGCGGCCGTCCTCGGCGATACGGTAGTAGAAGGGCCCGGCGTGATCCTCGAAGGGGTCGTTGCCGTACATCGACCAGCCGGCCCACTCGCCGCCCTGGACCACGAGGTGCACCCAGGAATCGGTCTCTGCTTCGGTGCCGTCCATATGCGCTCCCCACAACTCCGGAAGCGTTTGCCCGCCGCCGATCCAAACACTAGTTTGCCGCCTCGAACGGGCGACGCCGCAAGGCGACCTAAGTGGCGGAGAGAGATCATGCAAGGCCGGACTGTCTATCTGTGTGGAGGCCTGCGCAGCCCGATCGGCCGTTATGCGGGGGCGCTCTCCAAGGTGCGCGCCGACGACCTCGCCGCCCATCCGCTGAAGGCCCTGATGGCCGCCTATCCCAAGCTCGACTGGGGGCAGGTGGACGAGGTGATCTATGGGAACGTCAATCAGGCCGGCGAGGACAACCGCAACGTCGCCCGCATGGCCCTGCTGCTGGCGGGCCTGCCGTCCACCGTGCCCGGCATGACCGTCAACCGCCTCTGCGCTTCAGGGCTCGACGCGGTCATCGCCGGCGCCCGCACCATCGCCGCGGGCGAGGCCGACCTGATCATCGCTGGTGGCGTGGAGAGCATGAGCCGCGCCCCCTTCGTGATGGCCAAGCCCGACAGCGCCTTCTCCCGCACCCCGGAGATGTACGACACCACCATCGGCTGGCGCTTCGTGAACCCGCAGATGAAAAAGGAATACGGCGTCGACGCCATGCCGGAGACGGCCGAGAACGTCGCCACCGACTACCAGATCAACCGCGAGGACCAGGACGCCTTCGCCCAGCGCAGCCAGGCCCGCGTCGGCGCCGCCCGCGCCAAGGGCTTCTTCGACGGCGAGATCGCGCCTTTGACCATCAAGGACCGCAAGGGCGACATCGTCGTCAGCGAGGACGAGCATCCGCGCCCCGACACCACCCTGGCCGCCCTGCAGGGTCTCAAGCCCATAGTCCGCGAGGGCGGCACGGTCACCGCCGGCAACGCCTCCGGCGTCAATGACGGCGCCGCGGCCCTGCTGCTGGCCTCGGCCGAGATGGTCCAGAGGCTGGGCCTCGAACCGCTCGCCCGCATCGAGGGCGCCGCCTCGGGGGGCGTCGCGCCGCGCATCATGGGCGTGGGCCCGGTCCCGGCGGTGGAGAAGCTGTGCGCCCGGCTGGGCGTCACGCCCCGCGACTTCAACGTCATCGAGCTGAACGAGGCCTTCGCCGCCCAGGCGCTCGCCTGCACCCGCGCCTGGGGCCTGGCCGACGACGCCGAGCACGTGAACGCCCACGGCGGCGCGATCGCCATCGGCCATCCGCTCGGCGCGTCCGGCGCCCGCCTGGCGCTGACGGCCGCCCGCGCGCTGCACCAGAGCGGTGGCGACCGAGCCCTGGCCACCATGTGCGTCGGCGTCGGCCAAGGTTCGGCCCTGGCGTTGGCCAAGGCATGATCCGTCCCCTGGTCCTCGCCGCCGCCCTGGCCTTCGCCGGTCCGGCCTTCGCCCAGGACGCGCCGGTCAAGACCGCGCCCGCCGCCGCTCCGCCCCTGGCCGGCGGGCCTGCGCCGGCCGCTGGAGCGCCGAAGAAGCCGCCGACCCTCGTGGAAGCCTTGATCGCAGCCGGCTTCGACCCTCACACCAAGCTGATCGGCGACGCCGTCCAGGTCATGTCGGGCCAGCGCGCCACCCTTGACGTGGCCGGCGGCAAGCCGGTCCTTGAAGCCGTCGAGACCGGCCATGTCGACATGGCCCTGCCCGACGGCGCCCCCGACACCTACAAGGCGGTCGCGCCCGGCAAGGTGGCCTTCGCCGTCGATGGTTCGGCGGCCAAGAAGCAGTCCTTCCTGAAGATCTGGAACGGCCTGCCGCACGCGGTCAGCTATGAGGCCGAACTCACCGCCATCCGTTCCGGCAAGCTCGCCAAGCGCAAGGCCCAGGTCTGCGCCGTGCCGGGCGGCGGGACGAACTACGAGATGTGGTCGGACCCCATCATCGCCGTCACCCTGTCGGCGGTGGCCGAGGTCGCCGACGACAAGATCACCTGCAAATAGAGCCGAGAGAGACACCATGGCCCTCGACCTGGAAACCCGCGAACAGTTGATCGACACGGTCCGCCGCTTCGTCTCCGAACGCCTGCGCCCCCTGGAGGCCAAGGTCTCCGAAGAGGACGCCATGCCCCCCGAGCTGGTGAGCGAGATGAAGGAGCTGGGCCTGTTTGGCCTCTCCATCCCCGCCGAGTATGGCGGCCTGGACCTCTCCATGGAGGACGAGTGCCTGGTGGCCGTGGAGCTTGGCCGCACCAGCCCGGCCTTCCGCTCCACCTTCGGCACCAATGTCGGCATCGGCAGCCAGGGTCTGGTGATGTTCGGCACCGAGGCGCAGAAGGCGAAATACCTGCCGGGCATCGCGTCCGGCGACATCATCACCTCCTTCGCGCTCACCGAGCCGGAGGCGGGGTCGGACTCCGCGGCGGTCCAGACCCGGGCCGTGCTGGACGGCGACCACTACGTGCTCAACGGCTCCAAGCGCTACATCACCAACGCCAACAAGGCCGACCTCTTCACGGTCATGACCCGCACCGACGCCACCAAGCCGGGCGCCGGCGGCGTCTCGGCCTTCCTGGTGGAGCGCAATCTGCCGGGCCTGACCGTCGGCAAGCCCGAGAAGAAGATGGGCCAGCAGGGCGCCCACATCTGCGACGTGAACTTCGACAATGTCCGGGTGCCGGTGGAGAACCGCCTGGGCCGGGAAGGCGAGGGGTTCAAGGTGGCCATGCAGGTCCTGGACCGCGGCCGCCTGCACATCTCGGCGGTCTGCGTCGGCGTGGCCGAGCGGCTGCTCACCGACTGCGTGGCCTACGCCAATGAGCGCAAGCAGTTCGGCCAGCCCATCGCCGCCTTCCAGCTGATCCAGGGCATGATCGCCGACTGCAAGACCGAAACCCTGGTGGCCAGGTCCATGGTCATGGAGACCGCCCGCAAGCGCGACGCCGGCGAGAGCGTCACCATGGAGGCCGCCGCCGCCAAGTACTTCGCCTCCGAGATGGTGGGCCGGGTCGCCGACCGCGCGGTGCAGATCTTCGGCGGGGCGGGCTATGTCGCCGACTACGGGATCGAGCGCTTCTACCGCGACGTGCGCATCTTCCGGATCTACGAAGGCACCAGCCAGATCCAGCAGGTGGTGATCGCCCGCGAGACCCTGAAGCGGGGCGGCTGACCATGAGCATCGACATGGAGGCCGTGATCCTGGAGATCGTCGGCAAGCTGCCGCCCGGCAAGTCCGCCTCCTCGGAGGAGGTGGCCCGCGCCGCCGACAGCGAGCGCTGGCAGCGCCTGACCGGACACGTCCGCGCCACCGCCCGCGGCCTCGCCCGCCAGGGCCGCCTCACCGTCCTGCGCCACAACAAGCCCGCCGACCCCGACACCTTCAAGGGCGTCTACCGCCTGCGCCTCCCCACCGACGACGAGCGCGCGGCGGCCCTGGCCAAGGCGGCCGAGACGCCGGTGGTGGAAGCGCCGGGCGAGACTGAGGTCTAGCTGGCGCTCGGGCCTGTCGTTCCTAGATAGGCCCAATGTCCCTGCCCACCGTCCTCGCCGACATCGCCGCCTGCCGGGCCTGCGCCGGCGATCTGCCCCATACGCCGCGGCCGGTGGTGATGGTGAGCCCCAGGACCCGGCTGCTGATCGTCGGCCAGGCGCCGGGCCGCCGGGTGCATGAGAGCGGCACGCCCTTCACCGATCCCTCCGGCGTGCGCCTGCGCACCTGGATGGGGATCGACGCGCAGACCTTCTACGGCCGGCCCGAGATCGGGGTCGCCGCCATGGCCTTCTGCTTCCCCGGGACCAGCCCAAAGGGCGCCGACTACCCGCCCCCGCCGCGCTGCGCCCAGCTCTGGCGGCCACGGCTGATGGCCGCCCTGCCGGCGATGGAGCTGACCCTGCTGGTGGGCGGCTACGCCCAGGCCTGGGCGCTGGGTGAGCGCGCGAAAGTAAACATGACCGAGACGGTGCGGGCCTGGCGGGACTACCTGCCGCACTATCTCCCCATGCCGCACCCGTCCTGGCGCAACACCGCCTGGCTGAGCAGGAACCCCTGGTTCGAAGCCGAGGTTACGCCCTATCTTCGCCAAAGGGTCCAAGCCATTCTAGAGCCGTGAAGCGCCTCCTCGTCCTCCTGTCGGCCATGATGCTCACCGCCTGCACGCCGCTGATGGTGCAGCAGGCCGGCACGCCGCCCGCCGCCTTCTCCGGCCCCCGGCTGGAGGGCGAACGCTTCATAAGCTTCGACGGCGCGCCCCTGGGACTGACCACCTGGGCGGCCGATACCCCCGAACCCTGGGCGGTGATCATCGGCGTCCACGGCATGAACGACTACGCCAACGCCTTCCACCTGGCCGCGCCCTGGTGGGCCAGCCAGGGGGTGACCACCTACGCCTACGACCAGCGCGGCTTCGGCCGTTCCCCCCACCGGGGCATCTGGGGCGGTGACGAGCTGATGGTGGAGGACCTGCGCACCATCGCCGCCGTGGTCCGCGCCAGGCACCCCAAGGCGGTGATCGTCGTCGCGGGCGAGAGCATGGGCGGCGCGGTCACCGTCCAGGCCTTCGCCTCCGATCGCCCCCCCACCGCCGACCGCGTGGTGCTGCTGTCGCCCGCCGTCTGGGGCTGGTCGTCCCAGCCCCTGCCGTACAAGACCACCCTGTGGTTCGCCGCGCGGCTGACCGGGTCGAAGGTCTACGTCCCGCCGGACTGGCTGACCAAGCGCGTCGCCCCCACCGACAACCGCGAGGAGCTCAAGGCCATGGGCCGCGACCCGCTGATGGTCTGGGGCGCCCGGTCAGACACCCTCTTTGGCCTGGTGGCGATGATGGAGCGGGCCTACCATGCGACCGGTCAGATCAAGGTCCCGGCCCTCTATCTCTACGGCGCCCATGACGAGATCATTCCCAAGCGCCCGGCCTTCGAGGCCGCCAGCCGCCTGAAGCCCGGCGACCGCACCGTCTATTACGAGCGCGGCTGGCACCTGATGACCCGCGATCACCAGGGTCCCAAGGTGTGGGAGGACATCCTGACCTATGTCCGCGATCCCGAGGCCCCCTTGCCCTCCGGCGCCCCGCCCATCCCCAAGCCGAGGCGCCAGAGCGCCCAGGCCACCACATCGCCGGGGTTGTGAGATGGAACGCGCAGGGGTAGAGCCGGGTAAATCCTTCCCCACTTTGAGCGTGTTCTCAGCATGACCCTGTTCGATCACCCCGCCTTCGAGGGGCATGAGAGCGTCAACGCGTTCTTCGACGAGAAAACCGGCCTCAAGTGCATCATCGCGGTGCACTCCACCGCCCGGGGCCCGGCGGCGGGCGGTTGCCGCATGTGGCCCTATGCCAGCGCCGACCTGGCGCTCGAGGACGCCCTGCGGCTGTCGCGGGCGATGTCCTACAAGAACGCCATGGCCGACATCCCCCTGGGCGGCGGCAAGGCCGTGATCATCGGCGACAGCCCCACCCAGAAGACACCGGCCCTGTTCGAGGCCTTTGGCCGGGCCGTGGACGCCGTGGGGGGCCGCTACTGGACCGCCGAGGATGTCGGCGTCTCTCCGGCCGACCTGATGCACGCGCGCCGCCAAACCCGCTTCGTGGCCGGTCTGGAGGGCCATGCCGCCGCCTCGGGTGATCCGTCCCCGGTCACCGCCGAGGGGGTGTTCCGCGGCGTGGCGCTCAGCGTGCGCAGGGCCCTGAACCGCGACCTGGCCGGGATCACCGTCGCCATCCAGGGGGTCGGCCATGTCGGCGCCTACCTGGCCGACAAGCTGCACGCCGCCGGCGCCCGGCTGGTGATCACCGACACCAACCCCGAGGCCCTGCGCGCGGTCGCCGAGCGGACGGGCGCCAAGATCGTCAGTCCCGCCGACATCTTCGAGGTCCAGGCCGACGTCTTCGCGCCCTGCGCCCTGGGCGGCGCCATCAACGCCGAGACCCTGCCGCGGCTGAAGGCCCGCATCGTGGCCGGCGGCGCCAACAACCAGCTGGCCACGCCCGAGGTGGGCCGCGCCCTCTTCGAGCGCGGCATGCTCTATGCGCCGGACTATGTGATCAACGGCGGCGGCATCATCAACGTCGCCGCCGAGATCGCCGCCCTCGAGGCCGGGACCGCCTTCGACGCGGCCTGGGTGGCGGCCAAGCTGGACCGCCTCACCGAGACTCTCGACGAGGTCCTGGCCCGCTCCATCGCCGAGCGCCGCCCCACCCACGAGGTGGCCAACGAGATGGCCCGAGCCCGCATCGCCGAGGCGGCGCGGGCCAGGCTGGCGGCCTAGATCCGCCCGACCCGGGCCGTCCGCGGCTCTTTCACCGCCACGATCAGCAGCAGCAGGGCCGCCACCAGGAAGCCGATCGAGACGCCGAACACCACCGGGAAGCCAAGGGTGCTGGCCATGATCCCGCCGGCCAGGGGGCCGATGGCGGCCATGATGCCCTCGGCGGTGGCCGAGATGGCGATCCGCATGGGCATCTCGTCGCGAGATCCGAACTCCAGGATCATGGTCTGGGCGGCCATCATGTAGCCCGACTGCGCCGCCCCCAGGCCGAAGAAGGCCAGGAAGGTCAGGGGCATCAGGTGGACATTCATCAGCAGCACGGTGGCCGCGATCCAGATCACCAGCGACACCAGCAGGATGCGCCGGAAGCCGGTCTTGTCCCCCATATAGCCCCAGAGCAGGTTGGAGAGGGTGTCAGCGCCCAGATAGGCCAGGGACAGCAGGCCCAGGTTGCGGCCGTTGAGCTCGATCGTGGTGCCGGCGTAGATGATGTAGAAGGGCACCGCCAGGCGGCCGGCCGTGGCCAGCATCTGCACGATCAGGAAGTACATGTAGCCCCGGTCCGACGCGATCAGGGCGGGGAAGTCCTTGATGCGATCGCGCAGCTTGGTCTGGGCGCGCAGGGTCGGCGGTTCCGGCTCGCGGAGCAGCAGGTTCAGGGCCGACAGACCAAGGCTCGTGAGCACGAAGGCGAAGATGAAGGTGACGCCGTAGCCGTTGCCGAACAGGTTGGCCCCGACGAAATAGCGCCCTGCGAAATAGGCCAGGACGGCGGCGATCAGCCCCCCCGTGGCGTTGCGCCAGGCCTGCAGTCGGCCCCGGCGGCTGAGCGGGATCACCTTGGCCATCAGCAGGCCGAACACGACGCGCTGGGCGCCCATGAACAGGCCGAACATGAACATGAAGGCCAGGATCGCGATCACCAGGGACTGACCCGACAGCAGCCAACCCGAGGCGGCCATGCCCAGGATCTGCAGCCGCGCCAGGCCCCCCATCCACATGGCGGCGGGCATCACCTTGGTGCGATGCTCGATCTGGGTGGCGCCGACGATGGGCGAGACGATGCTGCCGACCTGCTGCAGGGCCAGGCCCAGGCCCACGATGGTGTTGGAGCCGGAAATCATGTGCAGATAGGCGGGCAGGAAGGTCGGCGCATTGACCAGCCGGAAGCCCGTCATGCCCAGCATGCCGTGCAGGTAGTTGCCGATATAGTTACGCTTCAGATTGTCCCAGACGAATTTTTCATAGGCCGCTTCCTTGGCCTCCATCGTCTCTTCTTCCGGAGCGGCGGCTTCGCCGATCGCTTCCAGTTCGTCCCTAATGATTTTTTCTTCCAATGGCGTCCGGCCCGCGCGCGCAGGGCAGTGAAAAGCCGCGCGGGCTCTCCCTTTTAATAACGGATAAATTCAATCCGTCCGGTCTAGCAGAGTCCCGGAGCAGGGAAACCCCTGGCGACGAAGGGACGCGCTCAGGCCGCCGGTTTCCGCAAAAGCAAGAGCGCGCCAAAGGCCAGCACCGACCCTGCCGCCATCACCGCCAGGGCCAGGTTGGCCGAGCGTTCGATCATCAGGGCGAACACGAAGGGCGACACCGCCTGCAGCAACCGGGACGGCACGTTGAGCACGCCAAGCCGCCGCCCATAGTTGCGCTCCCCGAACAGGGCCAGCGGCAGGGCCCCGCGCACGATGGTGAAAAGCCCGTTTCCCGCGCCGTAGAGGATCGCGAAGGGGGCCGCGGCGATGGCGCCGAAGGCGATCAGCAGGCCCGCGCCGATGGGGAACATGGCCACCGCCACCCGGCCCGAGACCAGGGGGTGGATGCGGCGCACCAGGGCGAACTCGGCCAGCCGCGCGGCCACCTGGGCCGGACCCACCAGGGCTGCGGCGCCCACGGCCGCGGCCGGGCCGACACCGAGCGCGTTCAGCAGGGGCGGAAGATGCGCCGACATCGCCGAGCCGATGGCCGCAAGCACCGCGAAGGCGCACGCCATCAGCACCATCTTCGAGGTGTCGCCCGGCGCGGGCGCGTCGCTGACCGGTGGGGCGTCGCTGGCGGGCGCCGGACGTGGCGCCGGGGCGCGAGGCAGGCTGAGATGGAGGGGCAGGGCGACCATCAGGTTGAGCGCGGCCCAGACCAGGCAGGCGCCGCGCCAGCCGATCTCGTGCTCCAGCCAGGCGGTGAGCGGCCAGCCGATCGTGCTGGCGAACCCGGCGATCAGGGTCACGCCGGTGATGGACCGGCGCGCGTCGACCCCGAACCAGGACACCAGGCCGGCGAAGGCGATGTCGTAAAGGCCAGCCGACATGCCCAGGCCGATGATCAGCCAGGATGCGATCAAGGCCACGGGGGTTTCGGAGATCGCCAGGCCGACCAGGCCGGCGGCGAACAGCAGGCTGGCGGTGGTGAGAGGCGGACGTCCACCCCTCTGGTCCACCAGCTTGCCGACACGCGGGCCGGTCACCGCCTGCAGCAGCAGCGCCGCGGAAAACGCCAGGAACACCCCCGTGGTGGACATCCCCACATCGGCGGCCATCGGCTTGGCCAGGGTGGCGGGCAGGTAGCTCGAACAGGCATAGCCGATCGTCTGGGTCACCCCCAAGGTCAGCACCGCGCGGCGCGGGGTGAAGGTCATGGTCGGCGGCCGATGGGCAAGAGTGCGGGCTCCAACGCCAAAGGGCGTCAGAGGGGAGCTTAAGCAGAGTCGGACCCAGGTGTTTCCTCCTCCCGCACGGCGAGGAATATGAAGGCCTTAGTGCCCTGGGCGCGGATGGATGGACTTCTGTTCATTCACCTTCACCACCTTCTGGTCCGGCGCTCGGCCGTGCTGCGGCTTGGGCGCGGAGCGGGGCACGCTGAAGTTGATGTTGGGGTCTTGCTGATGGAAGCCTGTGGTCATGGTTCGTCCTCCCGAACCCCTAACGCTTAAGCCGCCTCCATCTGCGGGTCGGCGGGTCGCACATCTACGTGAATCGACAGCTCGCTCTTGCCCGGGTCCCCAAGGATCACGCCGCTGATCGGCGTGGCCCCCTCGGGCGTGCGGCTGACGGCCACCGGGATCAGGTCGGCCGATTCCGCGAGGCCGTTTGTGGGGTCGAACTCCAGCCAGCCAAGGTCGGGCAGGAAGACCTCGCACCAGGCATGGGTGGCGCCTGCGCCCCGCACGCTCGAATGATGCGGCGAATAGAGATATCCGGTGACGAAGCGCGCGGCGTAGCCCAGTCGCCGCAGCGCCTCCACCATCAGCCAGGCGAAGTCACGGCAGGTGCCCGAACCCATCGTCACGGTGAAGGCGGGCGTCTGGGTGCCCTCTTCGTCGCGCTGGCGGTAGTCGAAGTGCTGGTGGATGTAGCGGTTCAGCCGCTGCAGAAAGTCCAGAGCCGGCTCATAGGGGCCGCCCGCATGGGCGCGGACCCAGTCCAGCAACATGCCGTTGGGATCGTCGCTCGCGGGGTCGATGAAGGGATCCAGGATCGTGCGGTCGCCACGGTCGTAGACGATGGGCATGGCGGTGTGAGGATTGTCGATCCGCAGCGGGGCCAGCGGGGCCGGAAACCGTTCGATGGTGAGCTGGCTGACGATCGTCAGCTCCTGCGACCGCCCCTCCGGCGTCATCAGGCAGACGCAGTTCCCGAGCGCGTCATAGACCCACCGCTTGGAGGCCCGCAGTGACAGGCCCATCGAGGCTTCCACCACGCGCGTGGCGTGGCTGTCGCGCGGCCTCAGCAGCAGCCGGTGAAGGCCAAAGCCCACCGGCCGCTCATAGAGATAGCGGGTCTCGTGACGAATTATCAGCCGGGCCATCGTGCGCCACGAACGGGCGGCCGCGATGGAGGTTCCGGTTAGGGCGTGGTCGTGCCGCTCCCGGCGCCCTGACCGCCGCTCGTGCCGACGCCAGCGCCTTCGGCGGCCGGCGAGGTGGCTTGCATCGGGGGCGGGGAGCCGTCGGCGGGCACGGCGCCGGTGACGCCGGCGTCAGGGGCCGTGGCCGCGCCGGTTCCGACCACCGAATCGGTGTCGGGCATGGCGGCGCCGGTGGCGTTGGGCTTGTCACTGCAGGCGGCCGCGGAGAGCGCCAGGGCCGAAACGGCCGCCAGGGTCAGGATCAGTCGCATGGGAGCTCCTTTGGAATGGGTGAAGCTGCAACGACCGGCGCGCCTCGGCGTTCCGCCGGAGCTCTCACCTGGCTCCGGCCACGCTTGGCGCCCCACACCCATGTGGTATGGACGCCGCTCCCCCGGGCCGCGCCCGATTGAATGCGACGTGCATGTCCGACAACGACCCCGAGGTCGATCCGCCCGAGCCCGACAAGGCTCCGCCGCCGGAGCTGGCGCCGGGGGATGAGACGTCGCCGGAACAGTCGTCGGAGGCGCAGGCTCTTCCAGAGTCTGAATTCACCGACGAAGACGCTGAGTCCGCTGGAGCGCCCGAACCGGAGTCCGAGCCTGAACCGGACGCTGAGCCGGAGCCGCAGGTCACGCCGCAGCCTGAGCCGGAGCCGGAGCTGGTTCCGGAGGTCGACCCAGACCCCGAGCCCGAGATCACGCCCCAGCCGGCGCCGGAACCTGAGGTCGGTCCCAGCCCTGTGACCGCCGCCGGCGACGGCGCCCCCCCGTTGTGGATGCGCCGGCCCTGGCAGATCGGGGCCGGGGTCGCAGCCCTGCTCCTCATCTTCATGGTCTGGCTGGTGGGCTCCCTGCCGCTGGGTCAGGCCTTGGAGCCGCTGGAAAATCCGACCCTGGTCCTGGTGGCCGCCGACGGCCGGCCCATCGCCAAGCGCGGCTCCTACAAGGAAGAGCCTGTCGAGGTCGCCAAGCTGCCGAAGTACGTCTCCGGCGCGTTCATCGCCATCGAGGACCGGCGCTTCTACAGCCACATGGGCGTCGACCCCAAGGCCATCGCCCGGGCCATGAACGCCAACGCCCGGGCCGGTGGCGTGGCCGAGGGTGGCTCCACCATCACCCAGCAGCTGGCCAAGAACGCCTTCCTGTCCAGCCAGCGCACCCTGCGCCGCAAGGCTCAGGAAGCGATCATCGCCGTCTATCTGGAGGCTCGCCTCTCCAAGGACGAGATCCTGTCGCGCTACCTGTCCTCGGTCTATTTCGGCGACGGCGCCTTTGGCCTGCGGGCCGCCGCCCGGCACTACTTCGACAAGACGCCGGAGACGCTGTCCATCGGCGAGGCGGCCATGCTGGCCGGCCTGGTCAAGGCCCCCTCGCGTCTGGCGCCCACCGAAAATCTGGAAGGCGCGCGCGAGCGCATGCGGATCGTCCTGGGCGCCATGGCCGATACCGGCCTGATCACCAAGGCCCAGGCTAGGAGCGCCGCCCGGGGCGTGCGTCCCTATGGTGGCCGCAAGCCCATCCCCACCGGCTCCTATTTCGCCGACTGGGTGATCCCCCAGGCCAAGGCGGCGATGGAGGCGAGCTACGGCGAGACCGTGGTCAAGACCACCCTCGACACCAATCTCCAGGCCCAGGCCGAGAAGATCCTGGCCCGCGCCCTGGACCGTGACGGCAAGGCGCTGAACGCCGGCCAGGGGGCGCTTGTCGCCATGCGCACCGATGGCCGTGTCGTCGCCATGGTGGGCGGCCGCGACTACAAGGTCAGCCAGTTCAACCGCGCCGACGCCGCCCGCCAGCCGGGCTCGGCCTTCAAGCTCTTCGTCTACCTCGCCGCCCTGCGCGAGGGTTGGACGCCCACCAGTCCGATCCTCGACGCCCCCGTCGAGGTTTCGGGCTGGAAGCCCAAGAACCATGAGGTGAAATACGCCGGCCGCATGGTGCCCCTGATCACCGCCTTCGCCGGCTCCTCCAACGTGGCCGCCGTGCGCCTGGCCAAGGAGGTCGGCCGCGGCGACATCGTTCGCACGGCGCGCGACCTGGGCGTCACCGAACCGATCCCCAACGACCTGACCCTGGCCCTGGGCACCGGTCCCATGAGCCTGGTCCAGCTCACCGCCGCCTACGCCGCCATCGACGCGGGCGAGGCGCCGGTCGTCCCCCACGGCCTAGCCAGCTTCCGCAAGCCCAAGACTGTCCGCAAGCTGGGCAAGGCCGAGCTGGCCGGCATGCGCGACCTGCTGCGCTCGGCCACCCAGCGCGGCACCGGCATCGAGGCCGCCATGCCCGGCGCCTTCGGCAAGACAGGCACCACCCAGGATTACCGGGACGCCCTGTTCATCGGCTATGTCGGCGATCTCGTCGTCGGCGTCTGGGTCGGCAATGACGACAACGCCTCCATGAACGGCGTGGTCGGCGGCGGCCTGCCCGCTAAGATCTGGAAGGAGTTCGTCTCCTACGCCGTCAACCGCGACCGCCCCAAGGCCGCGCTGGTGGAAGCGCCCCCGATCGCGACCGAGGACCTGACCATCCCCGAACTACCCGCAGACGGGACCCTGCCGGAAGGGGCTGAGGCGCCTACCGCCGAGACCCCGCCCGACGCGCCGGTTGCGCCCATAGGTCCGGAGGCCCCGGCCGCCCCGGCCCCCTCGACGGACTCGCCTAAGCTCTAGCCCCTAGACCGCTCACAAATGCGAGGCGACGGACCGTCGCCATCTCGTCGATCCGCGGCGCGGGGCGAGCCCCAGGAGGCTCACCCCACTCGCGAGCAGGGCCAGCACGGCGCCGATTCCAAAGCCGATGCGCGGGGCGGCGTCGATGGTGGTCGCCGCGAAGAGCAGTGTCATCAGAACGGCGCCGGCCGTTTGGCCCGTCAGGCGGGCGGTGCCTTGCATGCCGCCGGCCGCGCCACTCCTTTCCACAGGCGCGTACAGGAACATGTTGCGATTGTTGGGGGTCTGGAACAGGCCAAAGCCCAGTCCGCAGATCATCACGAACGGAACAAGTAGCCTGGGCCCGCCCTCCAGCGGCACAAGGGCCATCGCCGCCAAGCCAAGGGCGAGACAAGTCCCGCCCAGGGCGCAGAGCCAGGCGGTGGGGGCGCGGTCGGCCAGACGACCCGCCGCCAGAGCGGCTGCGGCGACGCTCAGCGGCCAGGCTGTCATGTACAGCCCGGTCGTGAGCAGCGTCTGACCAAGCTCGTGCTGCAGGTAGAACGGAAGCGCCACCAAGCCGGTTGTCTGGCCAGCGAAACAGCAAACCGACGCGATCACCGAGATTCGAAATGGTTTGCCGCGCAGCAGATCAAGGGGGACCATCGGAGCCGCCTTCGGCATTTCCCGGCGGAGCAGCGCCAACAGGCTCAGGACGCCCAAGGCCAAGACCAGAGCGCCCATATGCGGCTGCCTTGGCGCCATCTCCGCCCCGATGACCAGCGACCCGAAGGTCAAACCGTTCAGCGCGACGCTGAGCGGGTCCACCGGTCGCCCCGCGCCTTTGGCCGCCGGCAGGGCGCGGGAGCAGGCGAGCGCCAAGGCGCCCATCGGAAGGTTCACCCAATAGAGCCAGGGCCAGCCCAAGCCGGCCAAAATGAAAGCGCCCAGGGCGGGAGCCGCGGCGGAAGATAAGGCGACGGTAAGCGCGTTCCAGCCAACGGCCGCGCCAAGCCGACCCTGAGGGACCGAGACGCGGAGGAGCGCCACGCCCAACGCCATCACCGCGGCGCCGCCAAGGCCCTGGAGGAACCGCGCCGTGATCAGCCAGGGCAGCGACGGCGCAAGAGCGCAGAGCGCCGACGCCACAGTGAAAATGGCGACCCCCGCCGTGAATATCCGGCGATAGCCAAGCCACTCGCCAAGCGCGGCGCAAGGCAGGAGCGCCATGACGAGCGCGGTCTGATAGGCGGTGACGACAAGGACCACCGTCGCGGGCGGCGCTTGCAGCGAACTCGCCATCGACGGCAAGGCCACATTGGCCATCCCGGCGTCCAGCACCACCAGGCTCATGGCGGTCAGCACGCAAACGACCGCGACCGTTCGCCCCGGCTGCGGCAAACCCGAGCCTGGGTCTGCCGGCGCCTGTTCTGCGGCGACCACGCTGGTCACGACCTGTCGGTGGTCCAGACACCCTCCCGGTCGACATAGCGCGTGACGCGGTGCTCCTGCCGATCCTCGACACGGAGGTCCCGTTCAGTGAAGCGGAAAACCAGGGCGGAGCTGGTCATGCAGCGCGTGTCGTGGATATCGCCTGGCAGGTAGACCTGAACCTGACCGGCGCGCACGAGGGTGCTGTTGCGCTTCACCAGGCGCACCTCGCCGTCTGGCGCCTCGATCCGGCCATAGGCGCCCATCTCGATTTCGCCCTGCTGCATTGCATAGATCACCCAGCCGCGGCCGTGGTCATGGGGCGGCCGGTAGAGGCCGGCCTGCTCGGTGTGGGCGAGCAGGACAAATCCATGCTCGGGATCTCTGTACAGTTCTTCGTTTGGTGAGCGATTGGCATGCAGCGCAGCGAGCCATTCCTCAGAGGGCGAGGCCTCAAGGAGGTCTTCCAAGAGATCGCGGCAGTCCGCGACAAGCTCGCTTGTCAGCGGGCCCCACTTCGACTTAACGCCATCCAGGAACGACTGTAACGAGTTTGCGGACATGGGTTTTTCCTTCCTTGAGCGGGTTCTCAGCAAAAGGTTAGGCGCGGGCGAAAGGTGGCGGAAGACGCACCATTCGCATCATATTCGTGCATCAGACGCTGCATTCGGGTATATGCTTGGAACATGCCGGCGCCCGACCTGAACCTCCTCATCACCCTGGACGCCCTCCTGGCGGAAGGGAGCGTTGTGGGCGCCGCCAAGCGGCTGCGGCTCAGCCCATCGGCGATGAGCCGAGCCCTGACCCGGCTTCGGGAAACGACCGGCGACCCGCTGTTGGTCCGGGCTGGTCGGGGATTGGCGCCCACGCCGCGCGCCCTGGCCCTGCGCGGGCGGGTCCACGACTTGGTGCTGGAGGTCGAGGCTGTCCTGCGCCCCGATGAGAGACTTGATCTCGCGGGCCTCGTTCGGACTTTCACGCTTCGCGCCAGCGACGGCTTCGTTGAGAGCTTTGGTCCCGGCCTCTTGGCGAGGGTCGGCAGGGAAGCGCCGGGGGTGCGGCTCAACTTCATGCAAAAGCCGGACAAGGACAGCTCACCGCTCCGCGACGGCCGCGTCGACTTGGAAACGGGCGTCATCGAGGAATCTCTTGGGCCGGAGGTGCGCACCCAGGCGCTGTTCCGGGATCGGTTGGTAGGCGTCGTCCGTGATGCTCACCCGCTGAGCACCGGCAAATTGACCGCCGCCAGATACGCCGACGCGCAGCATGTCATCGTCTCGCGAAACGGCCTTGAGAGCGGCGCAGTTGATCTTCCGTTCCTTCCGTCCGCGCCGGGGCGGAATGTCGGTGCCATCGTCAGCGGCTTTTCGGCGGCCCTGACTTTGGCGAGGGAGTCAGACCTTGTCGCGACCGTACCCGATCGCCACACCGCGACGCTTCGCCAGGGGATGTTCAGTTTCACGCTTCCCCTGCCTGCGCTTGAATTCACCGTCTCGATGCTCTGGCATCCCCGGATGGATGCCGACGCGGCGCACCGTTGGCTGCGAGGATGTGTTCGCGAGGTTTTGAGGGAGCAGGGCGCTCCGTCGCGGAATTCCGCAGCTTCACAATAGGCCGCAACTTTACAGAACAAAATGAGAACATTAGGGTCATCGCATGGTGGCCCTGACGCTGAAGCGCAAACTCGAAATCCTCTCCGACGCCGCCAAGTACGACGCCTCCTGCGCCTCGTCCGGGACGGTGAAGCGGGACTCAATGGGCGGGAAAGGCGTCGGCTCTACGGACGGCGGCATGGGCATCTGCCACGCCTATGCCCCAGACGGCCGCTGCATCAGTCTGCTGAAGATCCTGCTGACCAATTTCTGCGTCTATGACTGCGCCTATTGCGTCAACCGGGTGTCCTCCAACACCCCACGCGCCCGGTTCACGGTGGCCGAGGTCGTCGACCTGACCCTGTCCTTCTACAAGCGCAACTATATCGAGGGCCTGTTCCTCTCCTCGGGCATCATCAAGAGCGGCGACTACACCATGGAGGAGATGGTCCGGGTGGCGAAGTCGCTGCGGATCGACCACGACTTCCGGGGCTATATCCACCTCAAGGTGATCCCCGAGGCGTCTCCGGCCCTGGTCAATGAGGCGGCCCTCTACGCTGACCGCATCTCCATCAATGTCGAGCTGCCCCGCGACGCCAGCCTGGCCGACCTTGCGCCCGAGAAGGACGCGGTCGGTATCAAGAAGGCCATGGGTCGAGTCCGCCTGGGTATCGATCAAACCACTGAAAAAATTGGGAAAACCAAGCCTCCCAAGTTCGCCCCGGCTGGCCAGTCCACCCAGATGATCGTCGGCGCCGACGCCGCCACCGACGGGGAGATCCTGGCCAAGAGCGCCGGCCTCTATGGGGCCTACGGGATGCGCCGGGTCTACTACTCGGCCTACAGCCCCATCCCCGACACCACCTCGCGCCTGCCCCCGGTCCGCCCGCCCCTGATGCGCGAGCACCGCCTCTACCAGGCCGACTGGCTCATGCGCTTCTACGGCTTCACCCACGACGAGATCACCGTTGAGGGTGTCGATTTGGACCTCGACATCGACCCCAAGCTGGCCTGGGCCCTGCGCAATCGCGGCGACTTCCCCGTCAACCTCAACACCGCCGAGCGCGAGACCATGCTGCGGGTGCCGGGCCTGGGCGTACGCAGCGTCGAACGCATGATCGACATCCGCCGCTACAAGCAGCTGACCCTGGAGGACGTGAAGCGCCTGACGCGCCGGCTCGACAAGCTGAAGCCCTTCATTGTCACCGCCGACTGGCGGCCGGGCGCGCTCACCGACAAGGCCGACCTGCGGGCGCGGCTGGCGCCTCCGACCCAGCTGAGCCTGTTCTGATGCGCGTCGTCCGGCTGGCGTCGGAGATCGACTTCGCAGGCTGGCGCGAGGCGGCGCGGAGCCTGCGCGGCCAGGGCGCGTCGCCCGACACCGTGATCTGGACCGTGGACGGGGAGGGCGACCTGTTCGCCGATCCAGAGCCCCTTGCGGCGCCAGCGCCAGGCGGCTTCACGGTCAGCCGCGAGTTCCTGGAGCTGGCCGAGGCTGTGATCCTGCACCGCTCGGCCGAGCGGTTTTCCCTGCTGTACCGGATGCTCTGGCGCATGGCGGCCGAGCCAAACCTGCTGCGCATCGCCACCGACCCTGATGTGGCCCGCGCCAACGACTTCGCCCGCCAGGTCAGCAAGGCCGCTCACAAGATGAAGGCCTTTGTCCGCTTCCGGGCCGTGGGCGTCGACCCGGAGGCCTACGCCGCCTGGTTCGAACCGGCCCATCGGGTGACCGAGTCGGTCGCGCCCTTCTTCGCCAAGCGCTTCGCCAACATGATCTGGTCGATCCTGACGCCGGACAGCTGCATCCACTGGAACGGCGCGCAGTTGGCGGTCACTCCCGGCGCCGACCCGGCTGACGCGCCGGGGGAGGACGCCCTGGAGGACTATTGGCGCACCTACTACGCCTCGATCTTCAACCCGGCCCGGCTGAAGGTCGACGCCATGACCAAGGAGATGCCCAAGCGCTATTGGCGGAACCTGCCGGAGGCGCGGCTCATTCCTGATTTGATCGCCGCCGCCGAGGGCCGGACAAACCTGATGGTCGCCCAAGCTCCCAGCCAGCCGAACCGCGTGATCCGGCAGATGGCCAAGACCGCCCGCGACGCCACCTATGACGCGCTGGCGCCTCAGAGCCTGGAGGAGGTGGCCGCTGGCGTCGACGCCTGCCGCCGTTGCCGGCTCTACAAGGACGCGACCCAGGGCGTGCCCGGCGAAGGCCCCGCCCACGCCCGCCTGATGCTGGTGGGCGAGCAACCCGGTGACCAGGAGGATCTGGCCGGTCGGCCTTTCGTCGGCCCCGCGGGCCAGGTGCTGGACAAGGCGCTCGCCGAGGCGGGCGTGCCCCGCACCGAGACCTATGTCACGAACGCCGTGAAGCACTTCAAGCACGAGCTACGCGGCAAGCGCCGCATCCACCAGACGCCCAGTCCGTCCGAGGTCACCGCCTGTCGCTGGTGGGTGGACGCAGAGCGCAGGCTCATCGGGCCCCGCGTGGTGGTCGCCCTGGGCGCCACGGCGGCCCTCAGCGTGTTCGGCAAGGCCACGCCGATCGGCAAGAACCGCGGGATCGCCCTGCAGCTGCCAGATCAGGCCCAGGGGGTGGTGACCTATCACCCCTCCTACCTCCTGCGCGTGCCCGACGCCGCGGCGAAGGCTAAGGCCTACGCCCTGTTCGTCCAGGATCTCAGGTTTGCGTGGGGGCTGGCGGCCTGAGCCGGTTCCGGACCAGGGCGCCAAGGCCGATCAGGACGATGGCGGCGCCGCAGGCCATGAAGGCGGCCCGGTAGGACACCCCCTGGGCCAGGAGGCCGAACGTCATCAGCATGCCGGTCATGATGACCTGGCCCGAGAAGCTCTTCACCGCGGCGATGGTGGCCCGGGTCTCCGTCGGGATGGCGTGGTGCAGGCGGGCGTCGAAGTTGACGTCCACCACCTTGAAGAGCCCGGCGGCCGGGATGATCAGGGCCACTGACCAGGGCTGCAGGCTGACCGCCGCCCCGGTGATCAGCAGGCCGATGGCCGCGAACAGGGCGAAGAACACCGAGGTCGTCGCCCGGCGCAAGCGGTGGGCGGTGAGTGAACCGCCGGCCTGGGCGGCGCTGATCGCGGCCACGAAGAGGGCGACCTGGGAGGCGGGCAATCCCGTCTCCGATCCGAAGATCGGCCAGAACCCCTCAAGCCCACCGCCAAAGGCGTTGCTCAGCGCGGCGAAAGCGATGAATCCAAGGATCAGCGGCGCGCCGGCCACGGTCTGGAAGCCCTGCTTCAGCAGCGCCAGATAGTGCCGGTTCGTGCGCAGCGTCTTGCGCGCCCGGGGCAGGGCGACCGCCGCGCCGGCGGCCCCCAGCACCACGACGACGCTCGCCCACAGGATCGCGGTGTAGCCGAACTGCACCGAGACCGAGGCGCTGAGCGAGGCGGCCAGGACCGCGGCGAAGCCCACCCCCTGGGCGCGGCCGATCACCTGGCTGTAATCATCGGCCCGCCCCTCGCCGTGCAGCTCGTCATAGACCAGCGCCTCGAACACCCCGTTGGTGAAGGCGCTCTTGGCCCCCCAGAGCATCATCCCCACCAGGCAGCTCAGGAAACTGGGAGATGCGATCCAGACCAGGAATCCGATCACCCGCAGCATCTGCGCGCCGGCCAGGATCCAGCGCCGCGAATAGCGGTCGGCCAGGACACCGGACGGAATCTGCAGGATGAAGGCGGTGATCGACCAGGCCATCAGGGTCGCCGACACCTGGACTGGCGTCAGGCCATGGTCGACGAACATCACGGTGTAGAGCGGGTAGATCAGGACGAAGGCGTCCAGCGCCTTGAACAGATAGACCCGGCCGACGAAGGCGGGCGCCACCCTAGGCCAGGAAGCCGGCCTCGGCGAAGTCGAGCATCCGCTTCAGCAGGCCATCGATGTCGCTCTCGCGGGTGGCTCCGTCCGACAGTACGTGCAGGCGGTCGAACTCGGCGAAGCGGTTGTTGTGGACCATGCCAAGGCAGAAGTGCAGCCGCCAGTAGACGCTCTCGCGCGGCAGATCCGGCCGCGCCGCGATCAGGGCGTCGGCGAAGCGGGCCAGGTGCGAGACGTCGTTGGTCAGGGCCTCGCGCATCTCCGCCGTCCCCTCGCTGCGGGAGCGGATGATGAACTGCACCGAGATCCGCCGGTCGTTCTCGGGCGAGGCCCACTTCAGCGGCGGAGTGAACAGCGCCGCCAGAATGTCGCGCACCGGCGGCTTGCCGTTGTGGCGGTCGCGGGCCTCGTGAAGCATGCGGGCCCGCTCCCGGTTCAACTCCCCGGTGCGCCGCCGGAAGATCTCGAACAGCAGGGCGTCCTTGGACCCGAAGTGGTAGTTCACCGAGGCGAGGTTGACCCCGGCCTCGGCGGTGATGTCGCGCACCGAGACGTTCTGGAAGCCGTGCAAGGCAAACAACCGCTCGGCGGCGGCGAAGACCGCAGCCTTGGTGGCGGCCTCGTTGGGCGGATCAGGGTCGTTGGCCGGCACCGGATCGGTCACAGGCGAATCCTCAAGGTTCGCGAACAGCTTAGCAGGCTAATGCGTGCCGCAAACGATTGTCCGCCTGCGACCCTTTTAGCGCGAGAGTTCCCGCATCGCCTTGTCGAGGCCTTCGATGGTCAGCGGATACATCCGGTCGCCCACCAGCTGCTTCATCAGCTCGATCGAGGGGGTGTAGTCCCAGTGCCGTTCGGCGGTGGGGTTCAGCCAGACCATGTTCTCGTAGATGCCGGCCACCCGGTCGATCCAGACCGCGCCGGCTTCCTCGTTCCAGTGCTCCACAGAGCCGCCCGGATAGGTGATCTCGTAGGGGCTCATGGTGGCGTCGCCGACGAAGATGACTTTGTAGTCGTGGGAATATTTATGGAGAATATCCCAGGTGTTCAGCTTCTCCGCGTGGCGTCGGCGGTTGTCCTTCCAGACGCTCTCATAGAGGCAGTTGTGGAAGTAGTAGAATTCCATGTTCTTGAATTCAGAACGGGCCGCTGAGAACAGTTCCTCGCAGACCTTGATGTGGCTGTCCATCGAGCCGCCGATGTCGAAGAAGATCAGGACGCTGATCTTGTTGCGGCGCTCGGCGCGCAGGTTGATGTCCAGATAGCCTTTTTCCGCGGTGCCGCGGATCGTGGCGTTCATGTCCAGTTCTTCAGGCGCGCCCTCGCGCACCCAGCGGCGCAGGCGGCGCAGGGCCACCTTGATGTTGCGGGTGCCCAGTTCGACGGAGTCGTCGAGGTTCTTGTACTCGCGCTTGTCCCAGACCTTGATCGCCTTGCCGTGGCGGCCCTTGTCCTGGCCGACGCGCACGCCCTCGGGGTGGTAGCCGTTGGCGCCGAAGGGCGAGTCGCCCTTGGGGCCCATGCCGCCCTTGCCCTCGTCGCCCTCGCCCTTGCCTTCCTTGGCGTCCTTCATCCGCTTGGCGAGCTCTTCCATCAGCGCCTCGAAGCCGCCCATGGCCTCGATCTGCGCCTTCTCCTCATCGGTGAGGAACTGGTCTGAGAGCTTCTTCAGCCACTCGGCCGGAATGTCGGAGACGCCGATCCCGTCGACCTTCTCCAAGCCCTTGAAGACATGGCTGAAAACCTGGTCGAAGCGGTCGAGGTTCTTCTCGTCCTTCACCAGGGCCGAGCGAGACAGGTAGTAGAATTCGTCGACGGTGCGCTCGATGACCACCTTGTCGAGCGCCTCCATGAGCATGAGGTACTCTTTCAGCGTCACCGGGACCTTGGCTTCCCGAAGCTCGGTGAAAAAGCGCATGAACATGGCAGGCTTCCCTAATAGGGGGACGAACGATTGTTTGATCCTCGAAGATGGAGGCCCGCGCGCCGTCTGTCCAGTATGGCGCGTCCGCACAGGTCCTAAAGCGCCGTAGGCAGGCGCTCCTCCCCGCCGGGCTGTGCAGCAGGTCAGGCGTCGGCGCGGCTTTCGACCTCGCGCAGCTTGCGCCAGACGGTCATGCGCGAAACGCCGAGGCGGCGGGCGATCTCCACCGGGCCGACCCCGGCCGCCTGGAGGGCGCGGATGTCGTCGATGGCTGAACGGCCGCGCGGGCGCCGGTGCATGCCCAGGGGTTCGACAGAGAGCACCGCCTGCAGGGCCGCGCGCAGGGCCCGGCCGCCTTCGCCCTCGCTGCAGATCTCGGGCTCCACGATGTAGAGGCTGGCTTGGCGTTCCTCGAGCTTGTCGATCACCTGGAGGACGTTGCGGCTGGACCCGGCAAGATGTTCGAGGCGGGTCACGACCAACTGATCGCCCTCGCCAATGAAGTCGAGGATCGAGGACAAGACCGTGGACTCATCGGTCATCGGGCCGGCAGGCTCCTCGGCCCGGACCACGTGACACCCGATTGCTTTCAACGTCGCCGTATCGTCCGCCGAGCGTTCGTCACGCAGCCGGACATATCCAATTCTCAACATCCCACCCGTCGCTTTCAGCTACTGCGATGATTGACGCCAAACTCGCAAAAGCCGGGAGCCTCGTCAAAGCGTAGAACCTTAAATCCCCGCAATAATTCTTCGATTATCGGCGTTCAGTTGGCTTCGCCTGCAACGGGACCGGCCTTTCTAAGGGCTTTGTTAGAAAACCTATCCGCAGAACGCCTCAGAATGAACTCCCGGTCTGTCGTTGACCCGACTTTGAATCCGTACTCGCCGACCTTTTCGAATCCCGCGCGCTGGTAGAACCGCTGCGCCCCATGGTTTTCAGACCAGACGCCGATCCACAGGTCGCGGGCCTCGCCCGCTTCCATCCACGCGAGGGCCTCCGCAAACAGCCGTCCGCCCAGCCCTCCGTTCTGAAAGGCCTTCAGGAGGTATAGGCGCTTAAGTTCGCGACAGCTTGATGTGACCTCCGCATGCGGAAGTTCGCAGGGGCCGCACTGGGCGTAGCCGACGGCCTCGCCAGCAGCCTCCACCAACCAGAGCGCCTTGGCGGGATCGGTAAGGTCGGCGGCCATCGCCGCGATGCTGTAGGAGGCCTCGAGGAAGGCGGCGAGGTCGGCCGGGTCATAGAGGTGGGCGAAGGTGTCGCTGAAGGTCCGGGCGGCCAGATCGGCCAGGACGGGGGCGTCGGCGGGGACCGCGCGGCGGATCGTGATCTCGGACATTCGGCTCGGAGCGGTTTCGGGGTTAGGATCGATTCGGATGACTGTCGCGCTCTACACCCATGCGGACATGCTCGACCACCGCCCGGGCGCCAGGCACACCGAGCGGCCCGAACGGCTGACCGCCGTGATCGACGCCCTCAGCGACGCCTCGGACCTGGATCTCGAGCCCCGCGACGCGCCGCTTGTTGAACCAAGTGATCTCGCGCGGGTCCACTTGCCCATGTACGTCCAGGCCATCTTCGAGGCCGCACCCCGCCAGGGGATGCTGATGCTGGACGAGGACACCTACATGTCGCCGGGCAGCCTGAACGCCGCGCGCCGCGCCGCCGGCTCCGTCGTCCAGGCGGTGCGGGACGTGGCCGCCGGCGAGCAGCAAAGGGCCTTCTGCGCTGTCCGCCCGCCGGGCCACCACGCCGAGCCGCACAGGCCGATGGGTTTCTGTATCTTCTCCAATATCGCGGTCGCCGCCCGGGTGGCCCAGTCCTGCGGCCTGAAGCGGGTCGCGGTGGTGGATTTCGACGTCCATCACGGCAACGGCACCCAGGCCGCCTTCGCCGGCCATGAGGACCTGTTCTTCGCCTCTGTGCAGCAGTGGCCCATGTGGCCCGGCACCGGCCATCCGGACGAGGCGGCGCCCGGCAACATCAAGAACGCGGTGGTTGCGCCAGGCGCGCCGGCGGCGGACTGGCGCAAGGCTTTCGAGAGCCTCATGCCCCATGTCGACGCCTTCGCCCCCGACCTGATCCTGATCTCGGCCGGCTTCGACGCCCACGCCTACGATCCCGTCGGCGACGCCTTCCAGAACCTGGAGGCGCCGGACTTCGATTGGGCGACGCGGGCCATCGCCTCGGTGGCCCGCAAGCACAGCCAGGGGCGGATGGTGTCGTCCCTGGAGGGCGGCTACGGCCTGGAGGCCCTGGGCCGTTCGGCCCTGGCTCACGTCCGCGCATTGTCGGCCGCCTAACCACGGGCGCCCCGTTGCAGGGCGCGGCGGGCCTCTCTAGGTTGGCACGCTCACCTTCAGGAACCGACATGGCCGACGCCGCTGACATCGATGGGCTTTCGTTCGAGCTGGCCCTGGCCGAGCTTGAGAAGATCGTGGCCCAGCTGGAGTCGGGCCAGGCCCCCCTGGAGCAATCGATCGAACTCTACGAGCGCGGCGCCAAGCTGAAGGCGCACTGCGAATCCCGGCTCGAGGCCGCGCGCCTGCGAGTGGAAAAGATCGTCATGGGCGCTGACGGCGCCCCGGGGGTCGAGGCGGCGGAATTCACCTGATGTCCGAGCTTGCCCACCGGCTGACCGAGGCCGCCGACCTGGTCACCGTCGCGCTGGACGAGCTGCTGCCCCGCGCCGAGGGGCCGGAGGCCCGGCTGACCGAGGCCATGCGCTACGCGGCGCTCGGGCCCGGCAAGCGGCTACGGCCCTTCTTCGCCATCGAGACCGGCAAGATGTTCGATCTGGACGAACGCCCGGTGCTGCGTGCGGCCTGCGCCGTGGAGTGTGTGCACGCCTACAGCCTGGTGCACGACGACCTGCCGGCCATGGACGACGACGAGATGCGCCGGGGCCGGCCCACAGTTCACGTGGCCTATGACGAGGCCACCGCCATCCTGGCCGGGGACGCCTTGCAGGCCGCCGGCTTCGAGATTCTGGCCCATCCCGACACCCACAAGGACGGCAATGTCCGCGCCGAGATGGTGTTGCGCCTGGCCCAGGCGTCCGGCGCCAGGGGCATGTGCGGCGGCCAGATGATCGACCTGCTGGGGGTGCGCGACGACCTGGGCGCCGTGGCCCGGATGCAGCGCCTGAAGACCGGCGCCCTGATCGCGGTCTCCTTCGAACTGCCGCTGATCATGGCCCATGCCGGGGAGGGCGAACGTCACGCCCTGATGGGCTTCGCCCAGGACCTGGGCCTGGCCTACCAGATCGTCGACGATCTGCTCGACCATGACGGCGAGGACGCCGTGCTGGGCAAGAAGGCCGGCAAGGACGCCGCCAAGGGCAAGACCAACTACGTCACCCTGCTGGGCGCGGACGCCGCCCGGGAGCGGTTGAATCTGTTGGTCGAGCAGACCAAGGCGCACCTGGATCCCTTCGGTCGCCGGGCTGAATTCCTGCGAGCGAGTGTGGATTTCGTGCTAGAGCGCCGAAACTGATTTCAAGAGATTTGTCCGCGTAACATGCCGCCAAGCACGCCTCTGCTCGACAAGGTCGCCTCTCCCGCCGACACGCGCGGGTTCAATGCTTCTGAGCTGAAGCAGCTGGCGGACGAACTGCGCGCCGAGATGATTGATGTCGTGTCCCAGACCGGCGGGCACTTCGGCGCGGGCCTGGGCGTGGTCGAGCTCACCGTGGCCCTGCACCATGTCTACCAGACCCCCGACGACATTCTGATCTGGGACGTGGGCCACCAGGCCTATCCGCACAAGATCCTCACCGGCCGCCGCGATCGCATCCGCACCCTGCGCCAGGGCGGCGGGCTGTCGGGCTTCACCAAGCGCAGCGAGAGCGAATACGACCCCTTCGGCGCGGCCCACGCGGCCACCTCGATCTCGGCGGCCCTGGGCTTCTGCGCGGCGCGCGACGCCCACGGCAAGGACAACCGGGTGGTGGCCGTGATCGGCGACGGCTCGATGAGCGCCGGCATGGCCTATGAGGCGATGAACAACGCCTGCGAGACCACGGGCCAGCTCACCGTCATCCTCAACGACAACGACATGTCCATCGCGCCCCCCGTGGGCGGGATGAGCGCCTATATGGCGAGGCTGGTCTCCGGCGGCGGCTACCAGTCCCTGCGCCATCTGGGCAAGTCGATGGCGCGGGTTCTGCCCAAGGCGCTGCAGGAAGCCGCGCGCAAGGCCGAGGAATACGCCCGCGGCATGGTCACTGGCGGCACCTTCTTCGAGGAGATGGGCTTCTACTATGTGGGCCCCATCGACGGGCACGACATGGACGCCCTGGTGCCGATCCTGAAGAACGCGCGCGAGATAACCGACCGCCCGGTGCTGGTTCACGTCGTGACGCAGAAGGGCAAGGGCTATGCCCCGGCCGAGAGCGCCGACGACAAGCTGCACGCGGTGGTGAAGTTCGACGTGGTGACCGGCCAGCAGGCCAAGTCCGCCCCGGTCGCGCCGCAGTACACTAAGGTCTTCGCCCAGGAGCTGATCAAGCACGCCGAGCGCGATCCGAAGATCATCGCCATCAACGCCGCCATGCCCTCGGGCACTGGTCTCGACCTGTTCGGAAAGCGCTTCCCCGAGCGCACCTTCGACGTCGGCATCGCCGAGCAGCACGCGGTGACCTTCGCCGCGGGCCTGGCCGCCGACGGCATGAAGCCATTCTGCGCCATCTATTCGACCTTCCTGCAGCGCGGCTATGACCAGGTGGTCCACGACGTGGCCATTCAGCGCCTGCCCGTGCGCTTCGCCATGGACCGTGCGGGCCTGGTGGGGGCCGACGGTCCGACTCATGCCGGCTCCTTCGATATCGGCTTCATGGGCGCCCTGCCGGGCATGATCCTGATGGCGCCGTCCGACGAGGCCGAACTGGCCCACGCCGTGGCGACCGCCGTGGCCATCGACGACCGACCCTCGGCCTTCCGCTATCCGCGCGGAGAGGGCGTGGGCGTGGCCATCCCCGACTTCGCCGCCCCCCTGGAGATCGGCAAGGGCCGCATCGTCCGCGAAGGGACCACGGTTGCCATCCTGTCCCTGGGCACCCGTCTGGCCGAGAGCCTGAAGGCCGCCGACCTGCTCGGCGCGCGGGGCTTCTCCACCACGGTGGCCGACGCCCGCTTCGCCAAGCCGCTGGATATCGAATTGCTGTTGCGCCTGGCCCGCGAGCACGAGGCCCTGATCACGGTGGAGGAGGGCTCGATGGGCGGCTTCGGCGCCTTTGTGCTGCAGGCCCTGGCCGAGCATGGCGCCCTGGATCGCGGCCTGAAGGTGCGCACCCTGGTGCTGCCTGACATCTTCCAGGACCACGACAAGCCCGAGATCATGTACGCCCAGGCCGGCCTCGACGCCGAGGGCATTGTGCGTGGCGCGCTCAACGCCATGGGCGTGGACAATGTCTCCGCCGCCGGCGCGGGACGCCGGGCCTAGGCTTCTAGCGGCAGGCGCTGAGGAACGGCCGGACCTGCTTCAGCGGGACAGGCGGCGCGCTCTTGGTTTCGCCGAGGCCCGTCAGGGTCATGACGCCAGTCTTCTTGAAGGCCGCTATGACCGGCGCGCGGGTGGCGACCTCGGCCGAGAGCAGGGAGCCGCCATTCAGATCGTCGGCGCTGGCCTGGCCGCGCAGGGTGGCCGAGGCGAGGCCGGACGCCAGGGTGACGCTGGTGGGCCAGGGCGCGGGCCGGCCGATCTTGTCGACCCAGACTTCGTTTTCCCGACGATCAGCCAGCCTGGCCTCGACGAGGAAGGCCGCGGTGACCTGACCTGTCCCGCGCGGACAGCGCAGGGTCATCACCAGATCATCGGAATTGGGAGCGCCATAGACCAGGGCCACCTCGGGCAGGGTCTTGTCGTTGGCGAGGGTCCAGACGCGGCCGTCCTGGGCCTGGGCGGCGGTGGCGGTCAGCAGGAACAGGGCGAGGGCGAGCTTCATGCGGCCACGCTAGCACCGCAATCGGGCAGCCTCTAGGCGCGGCAGGAGGCGAAGAAGCCGTCGACGGCCCCGCGCTCGGCCCCGCTCACCGGCATGACGGCCTTGCGGCCCTTCGTGACCACGGACAGGTCACCGGTCTTTGCGAAGCTGGCCAGGGCGCGGTCGGTGACCGGCGCGTGGGCCTCCACATAGACCGCGCCATCCCCCATGCCGGGGGTGGCGACCGCGGCCAGGCGGCTGTTGTTGCGCTTCGAGGCCAGGTGGATGGCGTCGGTGTGCGCGTCCAACGGGGCGTTCATGGAAACCAGGACCCGACCCGAGCGAGGCTGGCAGGTCATCATGATCAGGACGTTGTCGCTCTGCGGCTGGCCATAGGCCAGCTTGGCGCCCTCGCCCTCCGCGTGGTTCAGCGACCAGGCCATGCCCGGCATGCTGCTCTGACCCTGGTGGGCGCAGGAAGCCAATAGGCAGGAAATGCCCAGTCCGATGATCGCGCGGCGCTTCATGATTGGACGCTCCCGTTCAAGAGAGGAAACGCCGCCGCCCCACTAAGGTTTCAAAGGTGTCAGAACGGGGTGAAACGCTCCACCAGCGACTGCACAGCAGGCGTTTTCTGGACCCTGCTGATGTCGCCGCGGCCGCCGTAGCTGATCCGGGCCTCGGCGATCTGGGTGTGCTTGATGGTGTTGGAGGAGGAGATGTCCTCCGGGCGCACAATGCCGGCCACGGTGAGCTGGCGCACCTCGGCGTTGGTGCGCACCTCCTGGGTGCCCTGGATCACCAGGTTGCCGTTGGGCAGGACCGCCGAGACCACCGCGGCGATGGTCAGGGAGATCTTCTCGGCCCGCGTCACCGCGCCGGAGCCGGAATTGGACATGTTGGAATTGGTCTCGATGCCAGCGGCCAGGTCGGTTCCGGGCGGCAACAGCCGGCCCAGGCTGCCCGACAGGCCAAACAGCGACGGCGCGGCGGCCTCCATGCCGGAGGTTCGCCGGCTGTTCGACGCGTTCGAGGTCTGGGCGCTGTCGTTGATGTCGATCTGGACGGTGAGGATGTCACCGGTTCGGGCGGCGCGCTGGTCGATGAAGAAGGCCCGCGCGCCCGAGCGCCACAGAGAATTGGCCGACGCCGGCTGGCTCTGGTTGCTGGCCATATAGACCTGCTCCTGGGCCACCAGGGCGGCGGGATAGCCCACCGGGGCGAGGGTCGGGCCGACGACGGCCTCCTTGACGGTGGAGCAGGCGGCCAGCGGAATGAGGGCGGCGACGGCGAGAGCAGACAGACGCATGGGACGGGTGCTTTCTAACGCTGGGCGTACTGGGCGCGGCCCAGTGACCTGAGATGGTCGGCGGCGGGGCCAACCACGGCCTGGCCGGGTCCGCTGGCGGTGGCCTGGATGACCTTTTTCGAGGCGGTGTTCTGGATCGAGACAGTGTCGCCGATCCCGGCCGCGCCCATGGCCTTGCCGTCGAGGGACAGGCTGACCCCGCCGGCCTCATAGAGCACGGAGACGGCGTCGCCGGCCTTGATCACCTGGGGCGAAGAGACGTCGCGGAGCGAGACGGCGGCCCCGGCGCGGAGCGGGCGCTTGGCGGCCATGCCGATCACGGCGTCGGCGTCGCGGGGCGCGTCGGCAGGCGCGCCGGCGGCCTTGGCCCAGACCACGTCCTGGGGGTGGACCATCTCGCCGGCCGACAGGCTGCGGGCATAGGTGAGGACTTCGACATTGCCCCGGGCGGCCGGCGCGCTGAAGCCGCCGTCGGCTCCGGCGCGGACGACGATGCGGCGGATGCCCTCGGCGTTGGCCCAGTCGAGGCCGGCGCGGCGGGCCGCGAGCTGCACGGCGCCGGCGTCCAGGACCGCGGTGGTCCCGGGCCGGGTCGCGACGGCGACCTTGCCGGACGAGCCCGCCCCGTCGAACAGGTCCGACAGGGTAATGAGGCCGTCGGCGTCGAGGGTTTCGGATTTCAGGGTCACGGCCTGGCCGGCGAGGGCCGGGGCCGCGGCGAGGGACAGGAGGGCGGCGAGGATCAGGGTGCGCATCAGCCTAGCCCTTCAACTGGTTGGCGGCCTGCAGCATCTGGTCGGCGGAGGAGATGACCTTGGAGTTCATCTCATAGGCGCGCTGGGCCACGATCAGGGAGGTGATCTCGGTGACCGCGTCGACGTTGGAGGCCTCGGTATAGCCCTGCAGCAGGCCGCCGAACCCGGTGGAACCGGGGGCCCCGGTGGTGGCCGCGCCCGAGGCGCCGCTCTCCATGAACAGGTTGTCGCCGATGGCTTCCAGCCCGCCCTCGTTGACGAAGGTGGCCAGTTCCAAGTTGCCGACCGTCTCCGGCGTGGTGGCCCCGGCCTTGGTCACCTGGACCTGTCCGGACTTGGAGATGATCACGTCGGTGGCGTCGCCCGGGATCGTGATCGCGGGCTGCAGCTGGTAGCCGTCCTCGGTGACGAGCTGGCCCTGGTCATTGACCGAGAGATTGCCGGCACGGGTGTAGGCGGTCTCGCCGGAGGGCTTGAGCACCTGCAGGTAACCGCGGCCCTCGATGGCCACGTCATAACGGTTTCCGGTGGCGGTCAGGGAGCCCTGCTCGGTGATGCGGTAGACCGAGCCGGTCTTCACACCGCCGCCCACCTGGACGCCGGTGGGGACGATGGTCCCCTGGTCCGACGACTGCGCCCCGGCCCTTTCCAGGGTGTGGTAGAGCAGATCCTGGAACTCGGCCCGTTGGCGCTTGAAGCCAATGGTGTTCATGTTGGCGATGTTGTTGGAGATGACCTCGACGTTGAGCTGCTGGGCAGCCATGCCGGTCGCGGCGGTGCGAAGTGCTTGCATCTCTTAGACTATCCTTACTGTGACTTGCCCATCCGCTCGATCGAGCGGCGGGACAGGTCGGCGTTGGAATCCATCATCTTGGCCATCGACTCGTAGGCCCGCGTCACTTCCATCATCCGCGTGATCTCGAGGACGGTATTGACGTTGGAGCTCTCCAGCATGCCCTGGTGGACGCGGGCGTCCGGGGCGGCCTGCGGCTGGGCGTTCGAGGTGTTGCGATAGAGGTTGTCCCCGGCCTTCTCGAGGACCGAGAGGGTGTCGAAGCGGACGACGGCGACCTTGCCTATGCGCTCGGCGCCCTGGCTGATCGTGCCGTCCGTCGCGATGGTGACCGGCCCCTTCTGGGGATCGACGGTGACCTCGCCGCCACCCTCGTCCAGCACGGCCTGGCCGCCCTGGGTGGTGATCCGGCCGATGTCGTCCATCCGGAAGTGGCCGTCGCGGGTGTAGCGTTCGCCGTCGGCGGTGGTGACCTTGAAGAAGCCCATGCCTTCGATCCCGAGGTCGAAGGGGGCGTCGGTCTTGTGCAGGGAGCCGGGGGTGAAGTCGCGGGCGACGCCGGAATCCAGCACGAACTTGATCGGCTGGGGTCCGCCGAAGGTCCTGGCCGGGGCCCGCGGCGCGGTCTCCAGCATCAGGCTCTCGGCCTTGAAGCCGGTGGTGTCGGCATTGGCGATGTTGTTGGCCACGATGTCGAGCTCGCGGCGCAGCGTCATCTGCCTCGACAGTCCGACATAGAGAGCGTTGTCCATCGACGGGCTCGAACCTTTAACCTGCGACACTTTCGTCGGAGGGAAGACTGCAAGCTTCGAGCCAGTCTGAAAGATCAGTAAAATCAACAAATAAGAAGGTTAACAGAGTCTTTTCGGCCGAATTTGCCGGGCAGGCTTGGACCGCCCCGGCCACCCCCAAAAAAACCAGTCCTTAACCATGTCGGCCCCACACAGAGGCGATAGATTCTAAGGAGCCGCGCGCGTGGCCAAGGACAAGGTCAAGGAAGCCCCGGCCGGCGAAGCCGTCGAGGGCGAGGAAGGCGAAGGCGCTTCTGGCAAGAAGAAGCTGCCGATGAAGATGATCATCATCGGCGCCGTGGCCGCGGTGCTGGTGCTGGGCGGCGGCGGGACCGCGGCGATGATCTTCCTCAAGCCCAAGCCCGATGAGGCGCACGGCAAGGCCGACGACCACGGCAAGGAGAAGAAAAAGGAAAAGAAGGGCGAGAAGGGCAAGGAAGAAAAGACCATCGGCACGATCGCTGAAGGTCCAGACGGCGTCCTGTTCTACACCATGCCCAATGTCGTGGTGAACATGCAGACGGCCGACGGCCGCGCCACCTTCCTGAAGCTGAAGCTCACCCTCGAGGTTCCCGACCAGGACACGGTCGACCTGCTGGAACCCAACATGCCCAGGCTGCAGGACATGTTCCAGACCTTCCTGCGCGAGCTGCGTCCGGAAGACCTGCAGGGCAGCCAGGGGTCCTACCAGCTGCGGATGGAGATCCTGCGGCGGGTGAACCTGGTTATCGCGCCTTCAAAAGTAAATGCCGTCCTCATTGAGGAGATGTTGATCAACTAGGGCCTATCCCTGGTCGGCGTATCCCCATGGACGAAGAACTCGAAAACCAGAACGCCGCCGAGGGCGAAGATTGGGCTGATGCGGAGCAATCCGCCGACAGCATGATCGGCTCTGAGCGCATCCTCAATCAGGATGAGATCGACAGCCTGCTGGGCTTCGATCTCTCCGACGAGGAGGCGGCCGAGCGCTCGGGCATTCGCGCCATCATCAACTCCGCGCTCGTTTCGTACGAACGCCTGCCGATGCTGGAAATCGTCTTCGACCGCCTGGTGCGGTACATGACGACCTCCCTGCGCAATTTCACCTCCGACAACGTCGAGGTCAGCCTCGACAACATCTCCTCGATCCGGTTCGGCGACTATCTGAACTCGATCCCCCTGCCGGCCATCCTGTCGGTGTTCAAGGCCGAGGAGCTGGAGAACTACGGTCTGCTGACCGTCGACTCCAACCTGATCTATTCCATCGTCGACGTGCTGCTGGGCGGACGGCGCGGCACTGCGGCCATGCGCATCGAGGGCCGTCCCTACACCACCATCGAACGCGTGCTGGTGCAGCGGATGGTCGAGGTGGTGCTGGCCGACGCCAAGCTGGCCTTCGAGCCGCTGACCCCGGTCACCTTCACCCTGGACCGCCTGGAGACCAATCCGCGCTTCGCCGCCATCGCCCGGCCTCCGAACGCCGCGATCCTGGTCAAGCTGCGGGTGGACATGGAGGACCGCGGCGGCCGCATCGAGCTGCTGTTGCCCTACGCCACCCTCGAGCCCATCCGGAAGATGCTGCTGCAGCAGTTCATGGGTGAGAAGTTCGGCCGCGACAACATCTGGGAAGGCCACTTGGCCACCGAGCTCTGGACCACCCAGATGGAGGTTCGCGCCGTCCTGGACGAACAGCAGATCAGCCTGAAAGAGGTCCTCAACCTCGAGGTCGGCCAGACCATCATGCTCAACGCCACCCCCGACAGCCTCATCGAGCTGCGGGCCGGAACCATCCCACTCACCCGGGGCCGTATGGGCCGCCGCAATCATCACATCGCCATCCGTGTGGAAGCGCCCCTGACGCCCCACGCCCGGCGCGCCGTGCAGAGTTTGAAATGAGCCTGATCGCCCTTGGGATGAACCTGATGCTGGCCGGCCTGCTGGCCGCCGCCCTGATGATGGGCTTCCGGCTCAATATCCGGCTGAAGCATCTGCGCGACAGCCACGACGGCTTCGCCAGAGCCGTGGCGGAACTGGACATCGCCGCCGCCCGCGCCGAGCAGGGCCTGGCCGACCTGCGGGCCGCCACCGACGAAGCCACCGACGCCCTGGCAGACCGCATCGAGAAGGCGCGCGCCCTGACCGCCAAGCTGGACCGCCAACTGCAGGGCGCGCCCGCCGCCGCCGCCCCGACCCATCCCGACCGCCTCGAGCGCACCGACCGCGCCGACCGCCCCGACCGCATGGACCGGGCCGAGCGCATGGCTCGGGCCGATCGCGGCGCGCCGATCCCCTTCCGCCGCGAGGCCGTCGAGGTGGATGAGGAGGACGTCGAGCGCGTCACCCATCGCCTGGGCGCCCTGCTGTCGGCGGCGCGTGAGTCCCGCGCCCGGCCCGAGCCCGAGCGGTTCGTCCGTTCCGATATCGCCCCCACGCGCCAGCGTCCCCGTTTTGAAGACGACCTGTTTGACGGCCCCACCGATCGCGTGGCTGTCGCTGGAGCCCGCCGATGAAGAATATCCCCCGTATCCTGCCCCTGGTGGGCATCGCCGCCGCCGGGGTCCTGGCGGTCAACGCCATGGCCGGCGCCAAGTCGCTGCCCGACATGTTCTCCGGCGCCAAGGCCTTCGCCGAGGAAGCCGCCAAGCCCCTGAACGGCAAGGACGGCGCTGACGCCGGCAAGGCGCCGGCCGCCACGGTGGGCGCCGAGGGCGCGGCTGTCGGCTCGGCCCTTGACGCCTCTTCCCTGTCGCTGGCGCCCAAGGCGCCTCCGGCCGTCTGCGCCCCCACCGCCGCCGAACTGGCCAAGGAGGCGGGCTTGTCGCCCGCCGAGTTGCAGATCCTGCAGAGCCTGGGTTCGCGCCGGGGCCAACTGGATCAGCGCGAGCAGGACCTCGACGTGCAACTGGCCCTGCTGGCCGCTGCCGAGGCCAAGCTCGACGCCAAGGTCAAGACCCTCACCGGCCTCAAGGGCGACATGCAGACCCTGCTGAACCAGGCCGACGGCAAGGAGCAGGGCGAGGTGGACCGCCTGGTGAAGGTGTTCGAGGGCATGAAGGCCAAGGACGCCGCGCCCCGCATGGTCCTGCTGGACGACTCCGTGCGCCTGCCCATCGCCGGCAAGATGAAGGAGCGCTCGCTCTCGGCCATCATCGCCGCCATGCCGCCGGCCGAGGCCAAGCGCCTGACCGAGAGCCTGTCACGTCGCTTCGCCGACGCCCGCAGGGTCGCGGCCAACGCCGAGGGCGCGGCCTCCAACGCCGCGGCGAACGTCGCGGCGCCGAAGCAGGCCTCCATCGACCCCACCGCCGAACCGGCTCCGGCCCCCAAGGCGGCGCCGCGCAAGGCCGCGCCGAAAAAGGTCGCCGCCCGCAAACCCGCGCCGAAGGCCGCGCCGGTGCAGCAGGCGGCCGCGGCCCCGGCCGCCGCCGCTCCGACCGCGCAACCCGCCACCCCCGCGGCGGCGGCTCCGCCGAAGGCCGGCTAGTCCATTGAGCCTGCGCCGGGCCCTTCACTCCAGCGTCGCGGCGATCTGCATCGCCGGCGTGATCGCGCCCACCGGCGTGGCCGCGCCGGCGCAGGTCGCGGCTCGCGGCCCGCTGGACGTGCACGTGGCCCAGGCCAAGGACTTCTCGCGCATCGAGCTGCACTGGGCGGGCGGCGCGCGCGCCGTCACCAGACGCGACGGCCAGGTCCTGACCCTGAAGTTCAACCGGGACGCCAATCCCGATATCTCGCGACTGCGGGTCGATCCCCCCAAGTGGCTGAAGACCGCCGAGGCCCGCCACTCCGGCGGCGGGCTGGAACTGGTCCTGACCCTGACCGAGAACGCCGAGGCCAAGGTCGGGAACGCCGACGGCGCCACCTATATCAACCTGTTCGAACGGCCCCCGCCGCCCGAGCCCGAACTCGCGGCGACCTCGGTCCCGATCGTCGCGCCAGAGCCGCCGCGCCCCAATCCCGTCCCGGCCAGCGGCGTGGTGGCGATGGACGCCAAGCTGGTCAACGGACAGGTCATGCTGACCTTCCCCTGGGCCAATCCGAACGGGGCGGCGGTGTTCCGAAGGGGTGACGCCATATGGGTTGTGTTCGACGCGCCCGCCGATCTCGACGTCTCCAGGGCCCCTCGGGGCCTTCGCCAGTTTTCCAAGGTGCAGAGCTTCAAGGGCTCTGACTATTCCGCCGTCCGCATCGCCGCGCCAAAGGGCACCCCCTTCTTCGCCTCGGCCCAGGGGGCGGTCTGGACCGTGGCCATCGGCCCCGGCGCCCAGAGCCAGAGCAGCCAGGTCCGTATCGTCCGCGATGATGTCGGCGGACCAGCGGCCCTCAAGGCTGTGGTCTCCGGCACGACCCGAACTCTGAAGGTGGGCGACCCCATCGTGGGTGACACCCTGTCGGTAGTCACCGCGCTCGGTCCCGCCAAGGGCGTGCCCAGCCGCCGTGAATATGTTCAGATGGCCGTGCTGCCGTCGGCCCAGGGCATGGCGCTGGAGTCCTATGTTGACGATCTGAACCTCAGCCACGAGGGCGATCTGGTGCAGATCGGCCGGCCGACTGGCCTGACCCTGTCGCCGATCTCGGCGGGCGTCGAACGGGCCGAGGCCGATCTCGGGGCTCCGCAGCCGGCCGGGATGCCGGCCCTGATCGACTACGCCAACTGGCCGAAGACCGGCAAGGGCGGCTTCCTGGTCCGCTACAACGCCCTGCTGAACGCCTCCATGGATGAGGCCAGCAAGGGCCGGGACGCGCCCGTGGCCGCCCGCATGGCGCTGGCCCGCTTCCTGGTGGGCTCGGAGCTCTCCTTCGAAGCCATCGGGGTGCTCAACGACACGGCGCGCACCCACCAGGAATTGCTGGACGACCCGGAGTTCCGCGGCCTGCGCGGCATCGCCCGTGTGATGGCGCGGCGCTACAAGGAGGCGGAGGCAGACTTCTCCGCGCCGATCCTGGCTGACGACCCCTCGGCGGCCCTGTGGCGTTCCTACGTCGCCTCCCAACTGGCCCAGTGGCCGGAGGCCCGTAGTCAGTTCGCCGCCGGCGCCGAGGCCTTCGACCAGTTCTCCCCGGCCTGGAAGGCCCGCTTCGCCCGCGGCGACGCCCAGGCGGCCCTCGCGCTCGGGGACATCGATGGCGCCGACGCCCGCATCAAGCTGGCCCTGATGGACAAGACCGCGCCGCTGGAGGAACTGGCCACACGCCTGGTCCAGGCCCGCGTGGTGGAAGCCCAGGGGCACCCGGAGCGGGCGCTGCGCATCTATGCCGCCGTCACCAGCGCCCCGGTGGAGTCGCTGTCGGCGCCCGCCCTGCTGCGCGCCACCCAGATCCGGCTGGCCTCGGGCAAGATCACGCCGGTCCAGGCCGCCAACGTCTTCGACGGCCTGCGCTACCGCTGGCGCGGCGACTCCACCGAGCTGGAGACGATCCGTGCGCTGGGCCAGCTCTATCTGAACCAGGGTCGTTACCGCGAGGCGCTGGAAGCGTTGCGGTCGGCGGGGCAAAGGCTGCCCGACCTGCCGGAAGCCCTGCAGCTGCAGAACGACCTGGCCGGCGCCTTCCGCGCCCTGTTCCTCAGCGGGACCGCCGACGGGCTGGAGCCGATCCAGGCGCTGGCCCTGTTCTACGACTTCAAGGAACTCACCCCCCTGGGCGCCGACGGCGACCAGATGGTCCGCAAGCTGGTCCGCCGGCTGGTGGATGTCGACCTGCTGGACCAGGCCGCCGATCTCCTGAAGTACCAGGCCGACAATCGTCTCGACGGCGTGCCCCGGGCCCAGGTGGCGACGGACCTGGCCCTGATCTACCTGATGGACCGCAAGCCCGAGCAGGCGCTGATGGCCATCAACAGCTCACGCACCACCATCCTGCCCACCGCCCTCAACGTCGAGCGTCGCCTGGTGGAGGCCCGCGCCCTGATGGCCCTCGGTCGCCTCGATGCGGCCCTGGAGGTCATGGAGCGCGACACCTCCCGCGAAGGCTCCGACCTGCGGGCCGAGGTGGTGTGGAAGAAGAAGGATTGGGCGGGCGCCGGCGTCCTGTTCGAAAAGTCGCTGGCCGACCGCTGGAAGTATCCGGGCCCGCTGGCCGCCGAGGAGGAGGGCAAGCTGCTCCGCGCCGGCGTCGCCTACAGCCTGGCCGGCGACGACGGGGCGCTGTCGCGTCTGCGTGAACGCTACCAGGGCTTCACCGACCAGGCCCGCAATCCGGACGCCCTGCGCGTGGCGCTGTCGGGTGTTCAGGATGGCCGGCTCAGCGTCGCCGATTTCGGCCGCATCACCGCCGACAACGAGGCCTTCGCGGGCTGGGTCGCCAAGATGAAGGTGCGGTTCCGCGACAGGCCCGCCCCCGTCGGCCTGCGCACCGCCGCCACCCCGACCCCGGCCAGGACGGCCCAGGCCGCGGCCCCGCCGAGCAAGGGCTGATCAGCCCCCGCCGGCTCCGCGCTGGAAGCTTTCCACAAGGCTGCCCGCCACCAGCCGCCAGCCGTCCACCAGGACGAAGAAGATCAGCTTGAAGGGCAGGGACACCACCACCGGCGGCAGCATCATCATACCCATGCTCATCAGCACGCTGGCCACCACCAGGTCGATCACCAGGAAGGGGATGAACAGCAGGAAGCCGATCTCGAAGGCGCGCTTGAGTTCCGAGATCATGAAGGCCGGGGTCACCACCCGGATCGGGATTTCCTGCATGGTCCGGGGCCGCTCGATCTTGGACAGCCGCACGAAGAGCGAGAGGTCCTCGCGGTCCACCTGAGACAGCATGAAGGTCTTCAGCGGCTCGCTGGCGGAGTCGAAGGCCTGCGGCAGCTCGATCTGCTGTTCCAGCAGGGGCTTGATCCCCTCGTCGTAGGACTTCTGCAGGGTCGGGCCCATGACGATGGCCGACAGGAAGATGGCCAGGCTGATGATCACCGCGTTGGGCGGGCTCTGCTGCAAGCCGAGCGCCGTGCGCAACAGCGACAGGACCACCACGATCCGCACGAAGGAGGTGGTCATGATGACGATCGAGGGCGCCAGCGACAGGACCGTGAGCAGGCCCATCAGCTGGACGACCCGCTCGGTCAGTCCCGCCCCGGTGCCCAGGTTGATGTTCACCGCCTGGGCCAGGGCCGTGGCCGGCAGGATCAGGCTGCCCAGGGTGATGAGCGCGGCCAGCAGGAAGGCCCGGCGCCAGTCTTCGGCGCGCAGCTGGATGAGGGACTTGAACCTTCCGGCCATCAGGCGCGGCCCTTCTTCACGGGCGGGAGGACCTGGCCCTCGCCCAGCAGCAACAGACGCTCCTCGCCGTCGCAGGAGACCAGAACCAGTCGCCGGGAAGGATCGAGCACCAGGCTTTCCACGACCGCGAGGCGGCGTTCCTTGCGGCCCGTGGCGGCGCTGAAGCGCGCCAGGGCCTCGGGTCCGAAGCGGCGCAGGGCCACGGCGGCCAGGCCCACGAGTCCCAGTGTGATGGCCAGGGCGAATACGGCCCGGGCGAAGATAGCGAAGTCCATCGCGATGAGACGGTGAGGAGGCGGCCGGCCGAAAGCGCCGGTCAGGGCCAGAAGTGCCGCAAGGGTCTTAAGGAGCGATTAACCCTATTTATTCACCATGTTTCCCATGGATATCGGCGACATCCCCCTGTTCTCGATGCTGCGCGGCCGGATGGGTTACCTGTCCGACCGCCAGAAGCTGATCGCCCAGAACGTCGCCAACTCCGACACCCCGGGCTTCTCGCCCAAGGACCTGAAGCCCTACGACTTCGCCGCGCAGATGAAGGCCGCCAGCAATGGGGCCAGCAGGGTTTCCGTGACCCAGGTGGGCCACATGCTGCCGCCCAGCCAGCGCAACGGCGGCGACTTCAAATCCAGGGTCGTCAAGGACTCCGAGACCACGCTCGATGGCAACTCCGTCGTTCTGGAGGAGGAGATGATGAAGATGTCCGACGCCCGCATGAGCTACGAGGCGGCGATCGGCTTCTACCAGAAATCCCTCAACCTGTTGCGGATGGCCGCGCGGGCTCCCGGGAAATAGAGGCGAAATAGATGCCCGAGATCAAACCGGTCAGCGGTGTCGCCCAGGCGATCGCCACCACCGCCCTTCGCGCCCAGCAGGGGCGGATGCGGATCATCGCCGAGAACATGGCCAACGCCGGGTCCACCTCGAAAGTCGCCGGCGGCGACCCCTATCGGCGGCAGGCCCCGGTCTTCACCGCGGTCAAGATCGACGGCGGCATGGGGGTGCGGATGAGCCGCGTCGACCCTGACATGAGTGACTTCAAGACCGAGTACGAACCCGGCCATCCGTCGGCCGACGCCAAGGGCTATGTGAAGACCCCCAACGTCAACACCCTGGTCGAGGCGCTGGATATGAAGGAGGCCCAGCGGGCCTACGAGGCCAACCTCAACGTGATCGAGACGGCGCGCGCCATGGAAACGCGCACCCTTGATCTGCTGAAGCGATAGGATCCTAGGCCATGATGACCGCGCTCGCCGCCGCCAAGGCCTACGCCTCCACTCAAGGGGTGGGGGCCGCCAAGCCAACCGGCGCCGCCGCCGAGGGCGGCCTCGATTTCGGGTCCCTGGTGAAGTCGGCCATGACCGACGCCATGCAGGCCTCCAAGCATGCCGAAAACCAGATCAAGGCCAATGTGGCGGGCAAGGCCGAACTGATCGACGTGGTCACCTCGATCTCAGCGGCGGAGGCCAGCCTGGAGACGGTGATGGCCGTCCGCGACCAAGTGATCAGCGCCTATCAGGAAATCATGCGCATGCCGATCTGAGGTCACTTGCCCGGGCGCGCGCCGCGCCGGGGCTTTTGCTTTGTCGCGCTTTCGGGCCGCGAACCGGAGTCCACTTCGCCGGAAAGCGCTCTATGGTCTGAGGATGCCACAGACCGCCATCGAACTCTCGGCCATCGAGAAACGTTACGCCGCCCATGCCGCCCTGGCCGGCGTCAGCCTCTCCATTGCGCCTGGCGAGTTCGTGGCCCTGGTGGGGCCATCGGGGTCGGGCAAGACCACCCTGCTCAAGACCATCAACCGCCTGGCGGCCCCGGACGCCGGCGCGGTGCGCGTGCTGGGCGAGGATGCGGGGGCGGTTCCGGTCCACGTCCTGCGCCGCCGCATCGGCTACGTCTTCCAGGAGATCGGGCTCTTCCCGCACCTGACCGTGGCCGAGAACATCGCCATCACCCCCAAGCTGCTGGGCTGGGACGCCGCGCGGACGGCCGCCCGGGTCGAGGAACTGCTGGGCCTCGTCGACCTGCCGCGAGAGATGGGCGGGCGCCTGCCGGCGGCGCTGTCGGGCGGTCAGCGTCAGAGGGTGGGCGTGGCCCGCGCCCTGGCGGCCGAGCCGAAGGTGATGCTGATGGACGAACCCTTCGGCGCCCTGGACCCGGTGACCCGCGACCAATTGGGAACCGACTACCGCGCCCTGCATGACCAACTTGGCCTGACCACGGTGATGGTCACCCACGACATGAGCGAGGCGGTGCTGCTGGCCGACCGGATCGTGGTGCTGAAGGCCGGTGTGATCGTCGCCGACGGGACGCCCGGCGGGCTCAGCGCCTCCAGTGTCGACCCCGATGTCCGCGCCTTGATGGACGCGCCGCGACGCCAGGCCGAGCGGCTGGCCGCCCGCCTGTCGGAGAGCGCCTCGTGAACCCGAACCTGGCCGCCGCCTTCGACCTGCTGCCCGAATACCTGGCCTGGCACGTGCTGCTGAGCGCCTCGGCCCTGGCGCTGGGCCTGATCATCAGCCTGCCGCTGGCGGTGGCCGCCAGCCGCAGCCCACGCCTGCGCTGGCCGGTCCTGGCCTTCGCCGGCCTGATCCAGACCATTCCAAGCCTGGCCCTGCTGGCCCTGTTCTATCCGCTGCTGCTGGTGGTCTCGGCCCTGAGCCTGTCGCTGACCGGGCACGGGTTCTCGGCCCTGGGCTTCCTGCCCTCCCTGCTGGCGCTGACCCTCTATTCGATGCTGCCGATCCTGCGCACGGCCACCACGGGCATCCTTGGTGTCGACCCGGCGGTGCGGGAAGCCGCCGACGGGGTGGGAATGACCGCCTGCCAGAAGCTGTTCCAGGTGGAGCTGCCGCTCGCCATGCCGGTGATCATGGCCGGCGTGCGCACCGCCGCCGTCTGGACCATCGGGGCGGCGACCCTCTCGACCCCGGTGGGCCAGACCAGCCTGGGCAACTACATCTTCGCCGGCCTGCAGACCGAGAACTGGGTCAGCGTCCTGTTCGGCTGCGCGGCCTCGGCGGTCCTGGCGATGACCGCCGACCAGCTGCTGGGGCTGATCGAAACGGGCGCTGCGAGGCGCGACCGACGGCTGATGATCGGCGGCGCGGTGGGCCTGCTGGTGGGGATCGTGATCGCCATCCTGCCTTTGGCCACCTTCGGCAAGCCGGCCAGCTACGTGGTGGGCGCCAAGAACTTCTCCGAGCAGTACATCCTGGCCGAACTGATGGCCGACCGCCTGGAACGGGCCGGCGCCACGGTCAGCCGCAAGGAAGACCTGGGCTCCGCGGTGGCCTACCGCGCCTTGGCGGCCGGTGAGCTGGACGTCTATGTCGACTATACGGGCACGCTGTGGACCAATGTCCTGAACCGCCAGGACAATCCGGGCCGCCAGGCGGTGCTGGACGGCCTGACCACCGAGCTCGAGAAGCGGGACGGGGTCACCGTCCTGGGCTCCCTGGGATTCGAGAACGCCTACGCCTTCGCCATGAAGGCCGACCGGGCCAAGGCGCTGGGTATCGTCAGTCTGGCCGACCTGGCCCGCGAGGCCCCCAAGCTGACCCTGGGGACCGATATCGAGTTCCTGTCGCGGCCGGAATGGAAGGCCGTCGACGCCGCCTACGGCTTCCGTTTCAAGGCCCAGAGGTCCTTCCAGCCTACTTTCATGTACCGGGCGCTCTCCGGGGGTGAGGCCGACGTGATCTCGGCCTTCTCCTCGGACGGCCGGATCGCCGCCGACAAGCTGGTGGTGCTCACCGATCCCAAGGGGGCCCTGCCGCCCTATGACGCGGTGATCCTGGTCTCGCCCCAGCGGGCCGACGACCCGCGCCTGCTCGCCGCGCTGAAGCCCCTGGTGGGTTCGATCCCGGTCTCGGCCATGCAGGGCGCCAACTACAGCGTCGACCGCGACACCGACAAGGCCAGTCCCGCGGAGGCGGCGAGGGGGCTTTCGAAGTGAGGTTTGGGCGCCGCCTGCAGTGGTTCCCAGGGCTCATAAGCAATTAGTCGTTTGGCTAAGTCCTTGGGGCCGGTAGCCCTTCGTTAACCATGTCTGCGCGAGATGGGGACAGTTATTCTCCCCTGTTTCGCGAGGCCCTTCATGAACGGCTCCGAGGTTCTGGACGTCGGTCGGGACGCTATCTGGCTGACGCTGCAACTGTGCGCGCCGGTGCTGATCGTCGGCCTGGTGGTGGGGGTGGCCATCGGCCTGATGCAGGCCCTGACCCAGATCCAGGAGGCCACCCTGGTCTATGCCCCCAAGATCGTCGCGATCTTCATCTCCCTGCTGCTCTTCCTGCCTCTGATGGGCGCCCTGATGAACAACTTCATGCGCCAGATCGCCGCCCGCATCTCGGCGATGTAAGGCGGGTGGAGTCCTACGCCACAGCTCAGCAGGTCTATGTCGGAGGACTGGTCTTCGCGCGGCTGTCGGCCCTGCTCATGCTGATGCCGGGGGTCGGGGATTCCACGGTGCCGCCACGGATCCGACTGTCCTTCGCCTTCCTCATGACCCTGATGCTGCTGCCGGTGGTGGCCCCCAACCTGCCGCCCGTCCCGGCCGCCATGGGGACCATGGTGGGCGGCCTGCTGAAGGAGGTGATCATCGGGCTGATGATCGGAACGATCCTGAGGATCTTCCTGATGGCGCTGTCCACCGCCGGCGAGATCATCTCCATCCAGACGACCCTGTCCTTCGCCCAGACCGCGGCGCCGGGCATCGCGCCGGGCTCCTCCACCCTCAGCACCTTCCTGGGGCTGATCGGCCTGACCCTGATCATGTCGACGGGGCTGCACCACCTGTTCCTCGGCGCCATCGTGAAGTCCTACACCCTGTTCCCCTTCAGCCGCGACCTGCCGGTGGCCGATTCCGCGACCCTGGCCGTGCAGACGGTGGCCGACTGCTTCAAGCTCGGAGTTCAGCTCTCGGCGCCCCTGCTGGTCTTCTCCCTGGTCTTCAACGTGGCGATCGGCCTGGTGGGCCGGGTCATGCCGCAGTTCCAGGTCTTCTTCGTGGCCTCACCGCTGATGGTGATCTTTGGCCTCTCGATCCTGGCGCTCAGCCTCGGTGTCATCGGCACCGTCTGGCTGAGCCGTTACCGCGATCTTCTCATGGTCTTCGGCGGCTGAGATGGCGGACGACAGCGATCCCGAGTCAAAAACAGAAGAAGCCACAGCTGGTAAGCTCAGCAAGGCGAGGGAGCAGGGCGACGTCCCCAAGACGCCGGACCTGCCATTGCTGGCCTCCTTCGCCGCGGCCGCCAGCGTGATCGCCTTCGCGGGCGGCGCGATGTGCCGCGACCTGGCCCTGGCCATGATGCCCTTCATCGCCCACCCGGACTCCATCAGCGTCTCGGGCGGCGGCAGCCAGGAGGTGCTGTACTACGTGATGAAGGCCGGGGCGCCGCTGATCCTGGGGGTGATGTTCGCCGCGGCCCTGGCTGGGGCGGCCGGCAACCTGGTCCAGACCGGGCTGATGTTCACCCCCAGCAAGGTGTTCAAGTTCGACTACAAGAAGATCTCGCCGATGGCGGGGCTGAAGCGGATGTTCGGGGTGGACGCCCTGATGCAGTTCGCCAAATCCCTGGTGAAGATCGGGCTGGTGGGCTGGATCGGCTATCTGGTGGTCAAGCCGCACATGGCCGAGTTCACACAGCTCTCGGCCATGGACCCCAACGCCATCCTGCCGTTCGCGGCCAGGCTGATCCGCGCCCTGGCCTTCTCCATCGCCGGCTTCCTGCTGCTGATCGCGGGCCTGGACTGGTTCTGGCAGAAGCAGCGCTTCATGAAGCGCCAGCGGATGAGCAAGGAAGACCTGAAGGAGGAGTACAAGCAGACCGAGGGCGACCCCCACATCAAGGGCAAGCAGAAGCAGCTGCGGATGGTGCGCGCCCGCCAGCGGATGATGCAGAACGTGCCCGGCGCCACCGTCGTGGTCATGAACCCGACCCACTACGCCGTGGCCCTGAAGTACGAGGCCGGCGGCCAGGGCGCCCCCCAGTGCGTGGCCAAGGGCATGGACGCCATCGCCCTGCGCATCCGCAAGGTGGCCGAGGAGGCCGGCGTGCCGGTCATCGTCGATCCGCCCCTGGCGCGCTCCCTCTACGCCTCGGTGGAGATCGAGGAGTTCATTCCGCAAAACCACTATGAGGCCGTCGCCAAGATCATCGGCTTCATCATGCAGAACGAGAAGCGGGCCGAGGCGCCGCAGCCGAAGCCCAAGATGGCCCCCACCCGTGTGCGGGTGCCCGGATGATGTCGGCCGGGGCGCCCATCCACCGTAAAGCCGCGTAATCTCAAGGCTTCATGTATGCTGAACACCGATTCGCCGGGCCAACCCGTTCAGGGCGCCCGCCTGGAAAACCCCATGGCTGAGCCGACCGCAAAACGCCGGTTTGATCCGCTGACCGCCGCGGCGGTGGTGTTCTTCCTCATGGCTGTCGCCTTCGCGGCCGCCCCGGCCATCAATGCGGGGCCTGCGACCCTGGCTGGCCTCATGCTGCTGATCGGCCTGGCCGGCGTCGCCTGCCTGGGTCTCTTCGCCCTGCGCGGCTCGGTGGAAGCCGCCGCCGAGAGCGAGCCCGGCGCCGACAAGCTGATCGAGGCGCTCTCAGAACCCGCCGCCATCGCCGCCGCTGACGGCCGCATCCACGCCGCCAACGGCGCGTGGAGGTCCGTGCTGGGCATGGCGCAGCGCCTGCCCAAGGGCGGGCCGTCCGCCGCCAGCCTGTTCGCCGCGCTTACCGCCGCGCGCCGGGGCGACACCTCCCAGGCCTCGATCCGCACCAACGGGACCGAGCACAACGCCACCATCTCGCCCCTGGGCGCCCGCCGTTTCCTGGTGCGCCTGAACGCCGGGCCGGCCGAGCCTCTGTCCCTGCCGTCCGCGGCCATGGACGTTCTGACCGCATTTTCCAATGCGATGCCGCCGCCTCCAAAGGTGCTGGACGCCTTCGCCGCGGCCTCGCCCTTCGGCGCGGCCTTGCTGGAGGGGGAGGACCCGTTTGAGTCCACCATCGTCGAGGCTAACCCGACGCTCGCCGCCGCCCCCGGCTATGGCGGCGTCGGCTCGACCTTCGGCGACCTGATCGAGACCGCCAGCCGGGCCGACGCCTCGCAGCGGCTGAAGGACGGGACCGGGGGCGGTGGGGCGCTGGAAGTGCGCCTGGCCAAGGACCCCACCAAGATCGCCCACCTCTACCTGTCCAAGAGCGACGGCCGCTGGGTCGCCTATCTGGTGGACGTGTCGGAGCAGAAGCAGATCGAACTGCAGCTGGCCCAGAGCCAGAAGATGCAGGCCATCGGCCAGCTGGCCGGCGGCGTGGCCCACGACTTCAACAACCTGCTCACCGCCATCTTCATGCAGCTGGACGTGCTGTCGACGCGCCACCCGGTGGGGGACCCTTCGTATGAGGGCCTGAGCGAGATCCGCTCCACCTCCACGCGGGCCGCCGACCTTGTGCGCAAGCTGCTGGCCTTCTCGCGCAAGCAGACCGTGCAGCGCGAGATCCTCGACCTCGGAGAACTGATCAGCGAGTTCGAGGTGCTGCTGCGCCGCGTGCTGCAGGAAGACGTCAAGCTGGAGACCGAGTACGGCCGCAACCTGCCCCACGTGCGGGCCGACCGCGGCCAGCTCGAGACCGCGGTGATGAACCTGGCGGTCAACGCCCGCGACGCCACCCGCATGAACGGCGGTTCCCGCGTCACCATCCGCACCGCCCGGGTCACCGAGGCCGAGGCCCATGCGCTCGGCTATCCCTCGGCCCAGGGCGAACAGGCCCTGATCGAGGTGTCCGACGACGGCCCCGGCATCGCGTCCGACGTGGTCGACAAGATCTTCGACCCCTTCTTCACCACCAAGCCGGTGGGCGAGGGGACGGGCCTGGGCCTGGCCACCGTCTATGGCATCGTCAAGCAGTCCGACGGCTGGATCAGCGTCGACTCCAAGCCGGGCGAGGGTGCGGCCTTCCGCATCTTCCTGCCGGTGCACGCCGCCCCTGCCATCGTTGACAAACCCCTGGTCCAGAAGGCGACCCGCCCGGCCGCGCGCGATCTGTCCGGCGCCGGCCGCATCCTGTTCGTCGAGGACGAGGACGCGGTGCGTGGCGTCGCCGCCAAGCTGCTGCGGGCTCGTGGCTACGAGGTGATCGAGGCGGCGTCCGGCGAAGAAGCCCTGGAGCTGGCCGAGGAACATGCCGGCACCATCGACCTGATGATCTCCGATGTGGTCATGCCCGGCATGCAGGGCCCCGACCTGTTGAAACAGGCCCGGATCTACCTGGCCGGCGCCCCGGTGATGTTCATCTCCGGCTATGCCGAGGCCGAGTTCTCCAACCTGCTGGAGGGGGAGACCAATGTCTCCTTCCTGCCCAAGCCCATCGACATCAAGACCCTGGCCGAGCGCGTGAAGCAGGAGCTTCAGAAGGCCGCTTAGCGGACCGGCTCTTCCTCCCCTGCGCAGCGGGGGAGGGAATAGGTCGAGGAACAACATCCCGTCCCCGCCGCTTGTCTGCGCACACCCCCGCGCAGGAGCATCCGATGTCCGAGACCCCCGAATCCCAAGCCGAGGCCGCCGCTGAGCGGGGTCGCGAGATCCAGGATCAGGTGGAGGCGGCCGAGGAGACGTCCTTTGCGCCCAAGACGCCCAAGGCGCCCAAGGCCATGCAGGCCGGCGCGCGGGCCTATCCGGTCCCGCCCTTCCCCAAGCAGCACCAGGACAAGCCCGGCAGTGAGGCGGCGCTCGATCCGCAGCCCATGTACGACGCCCCGTTCTGGAAGGGCTCGGGCAAGCTGGAGGGCAAGGTCGCCCTGATCACCGGGGCGGACTCAGGCATCGGCCGCGCGGTGGCGATCCTGTTCGCCCGCGAGGGGGCCGATATCGCCATCGCCTATCTGACCGAGGAGGCGGACGCCAACACCACCCGCTTCGCCGTCGAGGCCGAGGGCCGGCGCGCCATCCTGATCCCCGGCGACGTCGCGGCGCCGGGCTTCGCCAGACAGGCGGTGGAGAAGGCCGTGGCGGAGTTGGGCAAGCTCGACATCCTGGTGAACAACGCCGCCTATCAGGAGCATGTGGGAGACTTTCTGGATCTCACCGACGAGCACTTCGACCTGACGATCAAGACCAACCTGTACGGCTATTTCTACATGGCCAAGGCGGCCGTGGCGGTGATGCAGCCGGGCGGGGTGATCGTCAACACCGGCTCGATCACCGGCATCGACGGCAGCAAGGACCTGCTGGACTATTCGATGACCAAGGGCGGCATCCACGCCTTCACCCGCGCCCTGGCCGGCCACCTGATCGACAGGGGCATCCGGGTGAACGCCGTCGCGCCCGGCCCGGTCTGGACGCCGCTGAATCCGGCCGACAAGGACGAGGAGAAGACCAGCAAGTTCGGCGCCCAGACCCCCATGGGCCGTCCCGCCCAGCCGGAGGAGATCGCACCGGCCTATGTGTTCCTGGCCTCGGCGCAGAGTTCGAGCTTCATCACCGGCGAGGTGCTGCCGATCATCGGCGGGTATTGAGGCGGGCTGGGCAGGCAAAACAAGATCGACCACGAACCTCACGAACGACACGAACAGGAACACACCGGCGCCCGAGAGTGTCATCCCGGTTTCCGCGAAGCGGAAGACCGGGACCCATACTCACCGATCTAGCCTGCAATCCCCGCGCGTCTGCGGTCCAGACAACCCTTCGCGTTCGAGATCACACCTGTTGGTGTTCGTGTCGTTCGTGAGGTTCGTGGTCGAGCTTTCCTTGTCGCCGCTTCGCGGCGCCCGACCTAGATCTTCAGCTCGAAATAGCCGGTGGTGCTGCCGGGCGTGTAGCCGACCATGGTGATGCGGTATTCCTTGCCGTCGGCGAGGCGAAGGTGGCCGTCGCAGGCCTTGAAGGCGGCGTCGGCGATTTCCTCGGTGGTCATGAAGGAACCGCGCAGGGCGGCGCCACCCTGGCGTAGACCGGCGAGGGCGCCGATGATCTCATAGGCCACCTCACCCTTGAATCCCTTGTAGGACAGCTCGCCTTCCCCCGTGGTGGTGGGCGGGGTGCGACCGTTCTTCATCGTATATGCCATGGGACTGTAACGGTTGAGCTGGCGTTTCGATCCCCGTCGCCCATTCGCAGGACCGCGTCCCAAGAGCCGTACATGTTTCGCGGCGCCACGCTTTCGGACGGCGGACCGGTCTCCACTTCCCCTGAAAGCGCGTGTGTATTGATCGGGATTTCTTGACTTGAGGCTTGTATAAGCCCCCGCGAGGCTGCATTAGCCGCGCCCCCCGGCGTCTTCCCACGCCGCGGCTGACCGATCGGACGTTCGACACTATGCCCTTCCCCCCGACCCACCCGGCCCTGGAGCGCGCTCTGGCGGCCCAAGGCTATGCCGAGCCCACCCCTGTGCAGGACGCGGTCCTGGCGGAGGAGGCGGCAGGACGCGATCTGCTGGTCTCGGCCCAGACCGGGTCCGGCAAGACGGTGGCCTTCGGCCTGGCGGCGGGACCGACCCTGCTGGAGGGGGCTGAAAAGTTCGGGCCGGCGGGATCGCCCCTGGCCCTGGTCATCGCACCGACCCGTGAGCTGGCCATGCAGGTCAGCGTCGAACTGACCTGGCTCTATTCCCAGACCGGCGCGCGTGTCGAGACCTGCGTCGGCGGCATGGATCCGCGCCGCGAGCAGCGGGCCCTGGCGAACGGCGTCCACATCGTGGTGGGCACCCCGGGCCGTCTGAAGGACCACCTGGAGCGCGGCAATCTCGACCTCTCGGCCCTGCGGGTCGTGGTGCTGGACGAGGCCGACGAGATGCTCGACATGGGCTTCCGCGAGGACCTGGAGGAGATCCTGGACTCCGCGCCGGCCGGCCGCCGCACCCTGCTGTTCTCCGCCACCATCGCCCGCGAGATCGCGATGCTGGCCAAGCGCTATCAGACCGACGCGCTGCGGATCGACACCGTCAACCGGCACGAGCCGCACGGCGACATCGAGTACCGCGCCATCCGCGTGGCGCCCAACGAGGTCGAGAACGGCGTCGTCAACGTGCTGCGCTTCTTCGAGAGCCCTTCGGCCCTGGTCTTCTGCAACACCCGCGACGGCGTGCGCCACATGCATGCGGCCCTGCGCGAGCGCGGTTTCGCGGTGGTGGGCCTGTCAGGGGAACTGGGCCAGCGGGAGCGTTCCGACGCCCTGCAGGCCCTGCGCGACGGCCAGGCCCGGGTCTGCGTCGCCACCGACGTGGCCGCCCGCGGCCTGGACCTGCCTGACCTCGGCCTGGTGATCCATGCCGACCTGCCGGTGAACAAGGCGGGCCTGCTGCACCGCTCGGGCCGCACCGGCCGGGCGGGCAAGAAGGGCGTCTCGGTCCTGCTGGTCTCCTATACGCGCCGCCGCAAGGCCGAGCAGCTGCTGGCTTCGGCCAATATCGAGGCCACCTGGCAGGGCCCGCCGACCCCGGAGATGATCCGCGAGCGCGACCAGACCCGGCTGCTGGAGGACCCGATCCTCACCGAGCCCCTGGCCGAGGAAGACATGGCGCTCGCGAAGCTGGTGCTGGCCACCCGCACGCCGGAAGAGGTGGCTGCGGCCCTGATCCGCCTGCACCGCGCGCGACTGCCGGCCGCCGAGGACCTGCACATCGATCCCCGCGACAACCAGGGCCCGTCCTCGGGTCCCATGCCGCGGGCCGACCGCTGGAGCCCCGAGCGCGAAGGCCCGGTGGGCCGCCCCGAGCGGCTGGACCCCAGCGAGGTCACCTGGTTCCGCATCAATGTCGGCCGCGCCAAGAACGCCGATCCCAAGTGGCTGATCCCGATGATCTGCCGCCTGGGGCATGTGACCAAGCCGGAGATCGGCTCCATCAAGATCTTCGACCAGGACACCAAGTTCGAGATCGCCAAGCACGCCGAGGCCAAGTTCGCCGCGGCGGTCAAGGCGACCATGAACGACGAGATCAAGATCGAGCCCACCGTGGCTCCGGCCTCGGGTCAGAAGACCGCCCCGCCGCGCGACGCGCCGGGCGGCGAGCGTCCGGCCCGGTCGTTCAAGACCGGCCCGCGTCCCGAGTACAAGGGCAAGGGCGACGGCGCGCCCAAGGGCGAGGGCTACAAGGGCAAGACTGAGTGGAAGGGCCCGCCCAAGGAGGGCGGCGGCTACAAGGGCAAGCCTGAGAACTTCAAGTCCAAGGGCCCGCCCAAGGAGGGTGGCGGCTACAAGGGCAAGGCCGAGACCTTCAAGGGTCCGCCCAAGGATGGGGCCTTCAAGAAGCCCTTCAAGAAGAACAAGTCCAACGCCGGGCCGAAGGGCTAATCACCCTTCCGCTGGCGTGAAGGGTGGAGGCTACTCCACCCCCGCCACGGTGAGCAGCGCCGCCAGGCCGACGCTCATGCCCTTCACGCTGGGTCCCTTCTCGACGTCGATCCATTCGTCCAGGGCGTGCGCCCGGCCGCCCGCGCCGCCGGAGCCGATGGTGACCGCCGGGATTCCCAGGCTCATGGGCATGTTGGCGTCGGTGGACGAGGCGTTGTGGCTTGGCGTGTAGCCCAGGGCTGCGATGGCCTCGTGGGTGGCGACGACGATGGCGGCCTTTGGATCGGTGCGACCGGCCGGACGCTCGCCGATCACCCTGGCCTCGACGCTGACCTTGCCAAAGCGGGTGGAGCGTTGGGCGTTCTCGGCTTCCACCGCCTGGGCCAGGATCGCCTGCAGCTTGCCGTCCAGCCTGGCCAGTTCCTCGGCGCTCACCGAGCGCATGTCGAAGTCCATGAAGGCCTCGTTCGGGATGGCGTTCACCGATGTGCCGCCGCCGGTGACGCTGGCCGAATAGGTGGTTTTCGGCTCGGTGGGCGGCTTGATGGCGTAGAGATCGGTGACCGCCCTCGCCATGGCGGCCATGGGATTGACCATGCCGAAGGCCCCGTAGCTGTGCCCGCCGGGGCCGCGGAAGACGGCGTGGTAGCGTTTGGAGCCTACGCCCTGGTCGACCAGGTTCGCCGGGTCGTTTCCGTCCATGGAGAAGAAGGCGCTGATCTTCCCCTTGTACTTGCCGGAATTGAACAGATAGCGGACGCCGCGCAGGTTCCCGGGCCCTTCCTCGCCGACATTGCCGACGAAGAGGATATCGGCGGTGGTGGTGATCCTGGCCGCCTCCATCGCCCGCAGATAGGCCAGCAGCACGGCCAGCGCGCGGGTGTCGTCACCGATGCCGGGCGCCATCAATTTCGTCCCCTCGCGGCGGACCTTCACGTCGGTCCCCTCGGGAAACACGGTGTCCAGGTGGGCGGCGATGACGACATAGGGGCCCTTGCCCCTGGTCCTGGCCCCGGGCCTGACGCCCATGACGTTCCCCTCGGCGTCCATCTCCACGTCTTGCAGGCCGTGGGCCTCGAGCATGGCGAGGTAGGCCTGGGCGCGGGCGGCTTCCTTGAAGGGCGGAGCGGGGATCTCGGTCAGGGTGACGATGTGGGCGACGGTTTGGTCGTGGTCGGCGTCCAGCTTGGCGACCGCGGCCTTGAAGGCCGGGCTGGCCACCAGGTCCGCGGCCGAGGATCCGGTGGCGGCGCCTGCCTCGGTGGCGAGGCTCAAGGCGGCGAGCAAGGGCGCGAACGTGATCAGGCGCATGGATACTCCGTCATGGGGTCGTGGAGTCTTACCCCCAATTTCGATGCCTGCGCGGCCATTTCGCACGACGATGTTCTGTCAACAGGCCGCTCCTGAGCGGCTTCTCGGCCTCCACCCGCAGGTCCGCTGAGGTTTCGCACACCCAAAATGGGTAAACAGAGCCTTGCAAAGCTCTCGTTTACGCATCGGATCGTCTTATGAGGCCATGCAGAGCACCACCCGCATAAACCTGGAGAACGTCAGCGGCCTCGTCGTCGATGACAACGCCCAGGCGCTGGATCTGCTGGCCAGTGTGCTGTCCAGTTTCGGCATGCGGGACATCGCGCGCGCCGCCTCGGCGATGGAGGCGATGGAAATCGTCAAGGCGCGGCGGATCGACCTGATCATGACCGACGGCCAGATGCCGGTGATGGACGGCTATGATTTCGTCCACTGGGTGCGGCACCAGAACGACGAGGAACGGCGGCTGGTGCCGGCCATCGTCGTCACAGCCCACTCGCGGAAGAGTCAGGTGATGCGCGCCCGCGACTGCGGCGCCAACTTCATCATCACCAAGCCGATTACGCCCAAGGTGATCCTGGAACGGATTCTGTGGGTCTCTCAGGGGCGGCGGATGTTCATCGAGACCGACACCTATATCGGCCCCGATCGCCGGTTCAAGCAGGCGGGGATGCCCGCGGAATTCCCCGACGGTCGACGCCGTGACGACCAGCCGGCCGAGGTGGGCGCCCTGGCCGGAGACAACATGACCCAGGACGAACTCAACAACATGATCGCCCCGCAGAAAGTCGCCCTATGAGCGTCGTCCGGAAGTTCCACGTCACCCCCCGGCTGGCCAATCTGATCAAGGCGCCCGGCGGCCTCTACGTGCCGGAGGCGCTGAAGCGCGGCGCCGCGGCGATGGAGGAGTCGCGGGAGTCCTGCCTGTCGGAGATCGACGCGGCGCTGGCGGCGATGGACGCGATGGCGGCCACGCCTGGATTTGACCCCGAGGCGATGTACGACCGATCAGCCGGGCTGATCTCATTCTGCGGCCCCTTCGCCGACGACAGTCTGGCGACCGCGGCCCGCTCCCTGTGCGAACTGCTGGACCGCGCGGGCGAGGCGGGCCGGCGCGACGACCGGGGGGTGAAGGTGCATCTGGCGTCCCTGCGGCTGCTCCATCGCACCGAAGCCGACGAGGCCACGCGCAAGGCCATCCTGGCCGGGCTGGCCCAGGTGGTCGACCGCTACGACCGCGACGCCAAGGCCGAGCCGCCCGCCCCCTAGAGCGACCGGCGCAGTTCGCGCGACATCACGGCGTCGCGCGGCGCCTCTTCCAGATTGTAGGTTCCGGCAGGGGTCTGGGTGACCAGACCGGCCTTGCCGGGTCCGTCCAGCTTCAGCCAGTCCAGGCCCTGGGCCAGGGTCAGAACGGCGGGCTCGCTGTCCTGCAGCCCCGCCAGGTCGGCGCCGGCCGGACCGGTGACGATGGCGAAGCTCTCCAGCGTCCCGTCGGCGGTCTCGGCCCGGTCCCAGACGGCGGCGAAGTAGCGGACCTTGTCGGCGGGACCCGTGGGGGTCCAGGTCGCTTCCCAGCGGCGCTTGGGCTGACCCTTGCGCCAGCCGGGCGGCTCTTCATAGACGACGAAGGATGTCAGAGGGACCAGGGCGCGGCGGCTCGCATAGGCCTCCCGGAAGATCGGGGAGGTCTCCAGGCTCTCAATTTCCGCATTGGCGCAAAGGGTTTTCCAGGCCAGGAGCGGCCCCTTGTGGAAGGCCGGGACCAGCCACCAGCGGCGGACCACCGCCTCCAGGCCCTCGGCGCCTTGGCGGATCAGGAAGGCGCTGTCGGTGGGCCTAACGGGGACGTCCCAGGCCCGGGGCGGCGGCGTGTCCGCCCAGAAGACCGGCGTGGTCTCGAACCGGCGCAGATCCTCGCCCGGATGGACCCGCAGATGGAACTCGATGGTCATGGAGGTGCTATGCGCGCGGCCCCGGCGCCGGGCAAGACCGCGTGCGATCGCTGTCCGGATTACGATGATTTAACCTGCGGCACGACTTTCGCCCTGGCGGGCGGACCCCTAGGGTCCCGCGTAACATTTGTAACAGACCGGGGAGGGCGCGATGCATAGCCGCCGCCAACTTCTGCTCACCGCCGGCGCCGCCCTGGCCCTGGCCGGATGCGCCACAGCGACGCCTGCTCCGCTCCCACCGGCTCCGCCGCCACCCGCGCCGCCGACGGGCCCCAGCGCCAACGAGAAGTTGGCAAAGTTGCTGGACGCCTTCTTCGAGGAGGCGCTGGACGACTCCCCGGAGCTGGTCACCCAGCTGGGCCTCGACAAGGGCGCGCGGGCCGACGCCAAGCGCCGCCTGTCGGACGCCTCCGTCGCCGATCTCGAACGCGACCGCGCCCGCACCGCCGATCAACTGGCCCGGATGAAGGCCATCGACCGCGCGCAGCTGACCGGCATGAGCGCCATCAACTACGACGCGGTGATCTTCGGGATCGCCAACACCGATGAGGCCAACCGACGCTTCAAGTACGGCTCCGAGGGCGCGGGCTTCCCCTATGTCCTGTCGCAGCTCAGCGGGTCCTACCGCTCGACCCCGGACTTCCTGGGCAACCAGCATGTCATCGAGACCAAGGATGACGCCGACGCCTATCTGTCGCGGCTGGAGGCCTATGCGGTCCAGATGGACCAGGAGACCGAACGGGCCCGCCGCGATGTGGGCCTGGGGATGATCCCGCCGGACTTCGCCATCGACGGGGCGCTCGCGCAGATGAACAACCTGCGGACCACGCCCGACCGCTCACCCCTGGCGAGCCAGCTGGTGGCCAAGGTGAAGGACAAGCAGATCGCCGGTGACTACGGCGCCTTCGCCTCGAAGATCTACCTGGAGAAGGTGCGGCCGGCCCTGGAGCGGCAGATCGCTTTCATGACGGAGATCCGGCCCCGGGCGGTCTATGACGCCGGCATCGGCGGGCGGCCCGATGGCGAGGCCTATTACGCCCTGGCCCTGCGCAACTCGACCACCACGACCCTGTCGGCGGCGGAGATCCACCAGATCGGGCTGGAGCAGGCCAGGGAGCTGTCGGAGCGGGCCGACACCATCCTGAAGGCCCAGGGCTACAGCAAGGGCAGCGTCGGCGCGCGGATCCAGGCCCTCTACAAGGACAAGAAATACCACTACGCCAACACCGACCCGGCCAAGGAGAAGCTGATCGCCGACCTTAACCTGCAGGTCCAGGCGATGGCCAAGCGTCTGCCGGAGTATTTCGGGGCCCTGCCCAAGGCGCCGCTGGACATCAAGCGGGTGCCCAAGTTCATCGAGGCCGGGGCGCCGGGTGGCTACTACAACCAGGCCACCCTGGATGGGTCCCGGCCAGGCATCTACTGGATCAACCTGCGCGACACCGCCGAGTATCCGACCTGGAGCCTGCCGACCCTGACCTATCACGAGGGGCTTCCAGGCCATCACCTGCAGCTGACCCTGCAGCAGGAGGCCGACCTTCCGATGCTGCGGCGGGCCTCCTTCCTGTCGGCCTATGGCGAAGGCTGGGCCCTCTACGCCGAGAAGCTGGCCCAGGAGATGGGGGTCTATGCCGACGATCCCATCGCCGAGATCGGCTATCTTCAATCGTCGCTGTTCCGCTCGGGGCGGCTAGTGGTGGATACCGGCATGCACGCCATGGGGTGGAGCCGCGAGAAGGCCATCGCCACCATGACCTCGATCGACGGCTCGCCCACCAGCGCGGCGGCCACCGAGATCGAGCGCTATTCCGTCTGGCCGGGCCAGGCCTGCAGCTACATGGTGGGCAAGCTCACCTGGCTGAGGCTGCGGGACAAGGCCCGCGCGGCGCTTGGGCCCCGGTTCGACATCCGCAAGTTCCACGACGCCGGCCTGCTCTCCGGCGCCATGCCGCTGACGGTGCTGGAAGCCGTCATCGACACCTACATCGCCACCAACAAGGCTTGACCCCATGACTGTTCTTGATCGCCGCGGCTTCCTTCTGACCACCGCGAGCGCGGCCCTGATGGCCGCAGCGCCCGCCCTGGCCCAGGGCCCGGAGGACGCCAAGCTCAAGACTCTTCTGGACCAAATCTTCGAGGACCAGGTGGACGAAAGCCCTCAGCGCGCCACGTCGCTGGGCCTCGACAAGGGCGCGCGGGCGGCTCTGAAAGGGCAGCTGGACGAGCGCTCGACGGCGGCGCGGGACGCCCGCCTGGCCAGGGTGCGCAGCCGGGTCACGGCCCTGAACGCCATCGACCGCAACGCCCTGTCGCCGGCGTCGAAGGTCGACCTCGATGTGGTGCTCTACCAGAACAGCCACGCGCTTTCGAACGGCGAGAAATACAGGTTCGGCGCGGTGGGCGGCCGGTTCTCGCCCTATGTGATCAGCCAGCAGAACGGGGCCTATCAGGACATCCCCGACTTCCTGGACAACCAGCACCGGGTGACCGCCAGCGCTGACGCCGACGCGTGGATTTCGCGCCTGCACGACTTCGGCAAGGTGCTGGATCAGGACCTGGCGCGCATGAAGGCTGATGTGGCCGCCGGCGTTGTGCCGCCGGACTTCATCTGTGACCTGACGCTGGCCCAGCTCAAGGCCCTGCGCGACCAGCCGCCGGAGAAGACCGTGCTGGTGACCTCCCTGGTCGCCAAGGCCAAGGCAGCCGGCCTGACCGCCGACTATGGGACCGCGGCCACGAAGATCGTGGCGCAGGAAATCTACCCGGCCCTTGACCGTCAGATCGCCGCCGTCGTGGCCAACCGCGCCATCGCCACCTCGGAGGCCGGCGTCGGCCGCCTGAAGGACGCCGAGGCCTACTATGCCGACGCCTGCGAGGCCTCGACCACCACCACCATGACGCCGCAGGAGATTCACCAGCTGGGTCTCGACCAGGTGGCCGACATCACCGCGCGCCTGGACACCATCCTCAAGAGCCAGGGGATGACCAAGGGGACCGTGGCCGACCGCCTGAACGGCCTGAACAATGATCCGAGCCAGGTCTACGCCAACACTGACGCGGGCCGCGCCGAGTTGATCGCCGCCCTGAACGTGCAGATCGCGGAGGTCTACAAGACCCTGCCGCTCGCCTTCGACACCCTGCCCAAGGCCAAGGTGGAGGTGAAGCGGGTGCCGGCCTTCATCCAGGACGGGGCGTCCAATGGCTACTATCAGAGCGCGGCACTGGACGGTTCGCGCCCGGCGGCGTTCTTCATCAACCTGAAGGACACCCACGAGTGGCCGAAATATAATCTGCCGACTCTGGTTTATCACGAGACGGCGCCGGGCCATCACCTGCAGATCGCGCTCGCCCAGGAGAGCACCCGCATCCCGATCATCCGGCGCACCGGGGGCAGCTTCTCGGCCTTCTCCGAAGGCTGGGCGCTGTATGCCGAACAGCTGGCGGCCGAGACGGGCTCCTATACGGGCGATCCGCTGGGTGAGGCCGGCTTCCTCCAGAGCCTGCTGTTCCGCGCCTCACGCCTGGTGATCGACACCGGCCTGCATTCCAAGGGCTGGAGCCGCGAGAAGGCCACCGACTACATGGTCGCCGTCACCGGCTATCCGAAGAGCCGCGCCCAGCGGGAGGTGGAACGCTACTGCGTCGCGCCGGGCCAGGCCTGCAGCTACAAGGTCGGCCACACCCGCTGGATGCAGATCCGCGACGGGGCGAAGGCCAAGCTGGGGCCCAGGTTCAACCTGAAGGCCTATCACGACGCGGCCCTGCTCTCGGGGTCCATGCCGATGACCGTGCTGGAGCGCCATATGGCCGAGTGGCTGGCGACGCAGGCCTAGGTCAGCCAACCCCCGCGGCGATCACGGCTGGAAGTTAGCCCCAGCTGTCGACTGACCCGACGCGGCGGGCGGCAGGCTTGACGTTGGTGTTGGCCAGGCCCGCGGCGGTGGCCGCGAGGTCGGCCGGCGCGCCGTAGAGCCAGCCCTGGGCGTAGTCGACCCCGGCGCGGCGCACGGCTTCCTCGGCCTGGGGGGTCTCCACCATCTCGGCCAGGGTGCGGACACCCAGTTCGCCGCACATGGTCACCAGGTGGCGGATGAAGGTGCTCTCGCGTCCGCCGTGCTGCAGTTCGCGGATGTAGCGGCCGTCGATCTTCACGATGTCCAGGGAGAGCTGCTGCAGGTAGGCCAATGACGCCGCGCCGGCCCCGAAGTCGTCCAGGCAGATCAGGATGCCTTCGGCCCGCAGCGCCTGGAGGTGGCGGTCGGCGAGCGCCAGGTCCTCGATGGCGGCGCTCTCGGTGAGCTCGAGCAGCAGCCGGCCCTGGGCCTTGGGATTGTCGGCCAGCATCGTGCGGTCCGCCTCGACGAAGGCCGGGCTGGTGATGGTGCGGCCCGAGATATTGGCGGCCAGCCTCAGCGTCGGGTCCTGCACCAGCTTGGCGATGGTGCGGTCGATGACGGCGATGTCGAGGGGCTCGATGAGGTCCAGTTCCTCGGCCATGCGGATCATGGGGAAGGGGCTGGCGTTGTCGCCGAAGCGGACCAGGACCTCGTGGTGGTGCACCGCGCAGGACTTCTTGAGGTCGACCACCGGCTGGTAGACGAGGCGGAAGTTGCGGTCGGCCACGGCCTGGCCCAGGGCGCCGACCTCCACCAGGGTTCGGCGCACCGAGCGACTCACCGCCTCGTTCAGCGAGGTGGGGGCGGTGGCGTCCAGGCCATCCTTGATGAAGTTGTCGAGGGAATAGCGGATCGCCCGCAGCAACTGGCCGGGGGAGGCGTCGCCCTTTAGCGACAGGGTCTTGGCCATGGCCTTGACGCCGTGGGCCGGATCGACGGCCAGCAGGTGCATCAGGCGCTGGGCAAGGGCCTCGCCACTTTCGCCGTGGTGGCGGACAAGGGCGTAGCGGTCGCCGCCGAGGTCGGCCGCCGCGCCACCACCGTGGGACTGGGCGCGCAGGGCGCCGGCCAGGCGCAGCTCCATGTCCTTGGCCGACGCAGGCCCCAGGACTTTGCGCAGGGAGGTGAGGCCGCCCATTTCGATGAAGGCGAGTTCCAGGTCGAGGCCAGTGGCCTTCCCGGTTTCGAAGAGGGCCGCTGTAACCGCCTCGAGGCCCGCCTTGTCGTGCAGGCCATGGCTGGCGTTGGGGGCCGCGCGGCTGAAGGTGCAGGAGATGGCGCCATCATTGCCGGGCAGGCGGAAGACCGACATGGCCGCCGCGCGCTCGATGGCGCCGTCGCCGGCCAAGGTGACCACAAGGGGGCCGCCACGCTTGCCGTCGCTCAGGCCGTCCAGAAGAGCCTGGACCATGGCGCGGTCGCGGCCGTCGATGAAGTCGCGCCAGGCGCGGCCGACGAGCGCCGTCTCCCTGGAGCCGGACAGGGCTTCGCTGGCGCCGATCGCAAAGGCGATCGCGCCATCAGCGGCGATCTCGAGAAGAAGGTCCGCGTTCGCGAAGGCGAAGCCGAGCAACCGATGTGAAGCGACAGACAAGGCGCGGGTCCCCATGATCCGCGCGAACTCTCGCCCCGTGCCACTTAACGCCTTGTGAAAACGGCGTTCTTCCCTCCCGCCGATGGTGCGGCCTTCTGGCGCAGCGTTTTGGGGACAGAGCGCCGGAAGGGGGCTTGGCGAAGACCACGGCGGTTACCCGCCGGGATTCCGAAGCGACACCTGGGGAGCCGCAGACTAGGATTGGAGGGTCATTTGCCGGAGGTGAGTTGTTCGTGCGGGAGCGTTTGACGGCCAGGGTCCTGTTGTTTGACCCACAAGACCGCATCCTGCTGGTGCGCGGCCGGGCCAACGCCGCCGCCGACGCGCCGAGCTTCTGGTTCACGGTGGGCGGCGGGGCCGATCCGGGTGAGACCCTGGAGCAGGCGGCGCGGCGCGAGATCGCCGAGGAAACCGGCTTCACCGGGGTGGAGCTCGGCCCCGCGGTCTGGTTGCGGGCCAGTGTCTTCACCCTGGCCGACGGCGAGACGGTGATCCTCAAGGAGAGTTACTTCGTCGCCCGCTGCCCAGGCGGCGAGCCCAGCCGCGCGGCGTGGGAGCCGCACGAGGTGGTGCTGATGGACGACATGCGCTGGTGGAGCCTGGCGGAGATCGCCGCCGTCGACGAGATGATCTATCCCGAGCGTCTGCGCGAGCTGCTGCCGGACATCGCCCAGGGTCGTCTGCCTGCGACACCGCTTGAGATTTCGGTCGCCGGCTAGAGCCCTTTCCGATCTGACTGCTTCAATCAGACCTGATAAAAATGGCTCTAATTCAGAGAGTTAGAGCATTTTTCGATCCGATAACCGTCTCACACTTATCGGAAAATGCTCTAGGCCGTCGCCGCCAGGTCGCCGCCGTCCTCATCGGGGTTGGCGACGGCGGCCATCATGGCCGAGACCAGGCTCTGGACCTGGACAGGCTTGGTGACGAAGCCCGCGAAGCCGAGGTCGAGATAGCGGTCGGCGCCCAGGGTCATGGCGTCGGCGGTTACGGCGATCAGCGGGGTCTCGCGGTTCGGGCCGGCCTGGGCGCGCAGGGCCTGGAGCACGTCGATCCCGGTCATCTCCGGCATCTGGATGTCCATCAGCACCAGGTCGAAGGTCTCGGTGGTCATGGCCTCCAGGGCCTCGCGGCCGCCGTTGGCCACCCGGATACGGAAGCCCATGGCGCCCAGCAACTGCTCCAGCACCAGCAGGTTGGTGGGGTTGTCGTCGGCGCAGAGGATGGAAAGGACGGGCGCCTCGTCCTGCGCGATCGCCTGGGCGGCGATGTCTTCGGCGGCCGGTGCGTCGGTCTCTTCCAGGGGCAGGCTGAGCCGGAAGGTCGAGCCGACGCCCAGTTCGCTCTCCACGACCACGTCGCCGCCCATCAGGGCCGAGAGCTCGCGGCAGATGGCCAGGCCGAGGCCCGCGCCGGCGAACCGGCGAACATCGGAGGCGTCGCCCTGGCTGAATTTCTGGAACAGATGCGGCAGGTCGGCGGCGGCTATGCCGACACCGGTGTCAGACACGGCGAAGGTCAGGGCGTCTGTCCTAAGGTCGCGGTCCACCGTGATGGTGACCGCCCCCTCCTTGGTGAACTTCAGCGCATTGCCCACCAGGTTGAACAGCACCTGGCGGATGCGGCGCGGATCCAGAGCCACGAAGGCCGGCACGGCGTCGTGGACGTCGACGGCCAGGGTCAGGCCGCGCTCGGCGGCGGTGGGGGCCCAGAAGGTCTCCATCTCCGACAGCAGGGCGCGCAGGTCGCAGGGACTCCTGGCGATCTCCATCTGGCCGGCGTCGATCTTCGACAGGTCCAGGATGTCGTTGAGGATCACCATCAGGAGCTCGCCGCTCTTGATCAGGGTGTCGACCTGGCTGCGCTGGAGCCCCGACAGGTCCGACGTCTGGAGGAGCTGGGCCATGCCCAGCACGCCGTTCATCGGCGTGCGAATCTCGTGGCTCATGGTGGCCAGGAAGGTTGACTTGGCCAGGCTGGCGCGGCGGGCCTCCTCACGGGCGGCCTCGGCCTGGCCGGCCTGGCGCATGGCCTCGTCGCGGGCCTCGGTCAGGGTCGCGATCAGGCGGTTCTTCTCGTCCTGCCGGGCCAGGAGGTCGACGCGAGCGCGCAGCGCCGTGCGGCCCACCAGGAGAGCGATGCCAAGGCCCAGGCCGGCCAGGGCGAGAGCCAGCCCCGGATGACCGACGATGGCGAGGAGCGAGGCTGCGGTGATCCCGAAGATCAGGCGCGGGCCGATGGCCAGGCTATGGGCGGCGAGGGTGGCGCGATAGGCGGCGCCAGCCCTTTGCCCAGCGACGTTCGTCGCCGTATGCGTAACCTGATCTGTGACCGCGTCCATGTCGCCCCCGAGGCCGTCGTCGTGGTAACCAGAGAATTAGGCATGGCACGCCAAGTCTTGAAAAATCCTTTGCAAGACAAGGGTTGGATGGAATGGCCGCACCAAAGTGGGGATAGGCTCCGTCGGATGGCCGACATGGGGCGGCCTGAGGGAAAACGTTGATGCTTCATCTGGTCCTTGCCGCCGGTCTCGCCGTCGCCGCCAACTGCGATCTGGAGCGTCCATCTGGTGCGGCCGGCTGTACGCGGGCGGCTGTCGACGCCCTGCCGATGAACGCCCTCCAGGCGGTCGGCACCCACAACAGCTACAAGCTGGCCATCGCGCCCACCGAGATGGCGCTCATCCGCAGGGTCAGGCCCAAGCAGGCTGACGGCCTCGACTACGCCCACCCGCCGCTGACGGCGCAGCTGGACGCTGGCGCCCGTCAGCTGGAGCTGGATGTGCTGAACGACCCCGAGGGCGGCCGTTACGCCGCGCCCCTGGCGATGAAGATGGCCAATAGCGCCCCGGTCGCGCCCTATGACCTCGCGCCCCTGAAAGCGCCGGGGCTCAAGGTGATGCACGTGCAGGACCTGGACTACCGGTCCAGCTGCCCCACCTTCATCGGCTGCCTGAACGAGATCCGCGCCTGGTCAAAGGCCCACCCCGACCACCTGCCGATCCTGGTGATCATGAACCTGAAGGAGGGCGGGCTGGAGGGCGTGCCCGGGGCCGTCAGCGCGCTCGCCTTCGACCTCAAGGCCATGGACCAGATCGACGCCGACATCCGCTCGGTCTTTCCCGAGAGCGCCCTGATCACCCCCGACAGGGTGCAGGGCAAGGCGCCTACCCTGGCCGCGGGCGTGAAGGCCGGCGGCTGGCCAAGGCTGAAGGCGGCCCGGGGCACGGTGATGTTCGCCATGGACGAGAGCGGCGCCAAGCCCGCCCTCTATCGCGGAGCCCGCACCTCCCTGGAGGGCCGGGCGATGTTCATCAACACCGATGAGGGGCCGGCGGCCGGCTACGTCACCCTGAATGAGCCCACGGAGCTGAAAACCCGCATCGACGCGGCCCTGGCGAACGGCCTGATCGTGCGCACGCGGGCCGACGCCGACACCGCGGAGGCTCGCGCCAATGACCGGACCCGGCAGGAGGCCGCCTTCGCCTCGGGCGCGCAGTACGTCTCGACGGACTACATGACTCCCGACACGCGGTTCGGCCCTTATGACGCCCGCCTGCCGGGCGGCGGGATCGCACGGCTGAACCCGAAGACCGGGAAGTAGCTAGGCGGGACGGGCCCCGGGATAGTGGGGCGCGTCCTGCGCCACCGCGCACCAGTCCACGGCCTCGCCGGTATAGGCGTGGGAGGCGATCTTGACGCCGAGCGGGCCCTCGACGGCGCCGGCCCGCAGGCGGACACGGTCGGGCAGGGCGGCGGCGCGGCTGAGAATGGGCGAGCCGCAGACCTTGCAGAACAGGCGCTGCTTGCCCGGCGAGGACTCGAAGGCGGCCAGCAGGTCCTCGCCGGCGGTGAAGCGCAGGTCAGCCTTGGCGATCGGCAGGACGGCGACGAAGGCCGCGCCCTGGGCCTTCTGGCACGAACGGCAGTGACAGGCCTGGATGTCGGGGAGGTCGCCTGCGACCTCGAACCGAACCCCGCCGCAAAGACAGGCGCCCCGGCGCATCCTCAGGCGTCCAGGGCCCGGGGCCCGGCGTGGGCGACATGGAACTGCCCCCCCACCGACAGCACGATCCAGTCACCCGGGCGAGCCACCATCCAGCCATTGGGGGTGGAGACCTGAACCAGGCCGGTCTCGTCGAGGGCGTGGCCATCGGCGCCGAGCCAATAGAGCAGCTTGGTCCAGCTTCGGCCGTCATGGGCCGGCGGCACGCGCAGGGCGGCGCCGTGGTCGAAGGCGGGGGAAGGAGATGGCCTCATCGAAACTCTGTCATTGGGAACGCCAAAACGTGGAGTTGCAGGTGACTCGGTGACCAGGACCTTAATCAGCTTGGCCGTACCGAAAGTAGAGTCGATGCGTCAATTACGGACGCATCAGAGGAAAAGAACATCTTGTGAACAGAGAACAAATTAAGTACACCTGAGTCCGGCGGCGGGGAGAGCGATCTACCCCACCGGGTTGGCGGAATCATGGAATAGGGAGTGCTTGGTTATGGCGTCTCAATCGGCATTGAAGCTCGTGGCACGAGAAGACGGTGACAAGCAGCGCGCGCTGGAAGCAGCGATGGCGCAGATCGATCGGGCCTTCGGCAAGGGCTCGGTGATGAAGCTGGGCGACAAGAGCCACATGGAGATCGAGTCGGTCTCCACGGGGTCTCTCGGCCTGGATATCGCGCTCGGCATCGGCGGCCTGCCCAAGGGGCGGATCGTGGAGATCTACGGGCCGGAAAGCTCGGGCAAGACGACGCTGGCCCTGCACGTGGTGGCCGAGGTCCAGAAGGCCGGCGGCACCGCGGCCTTCGTGGACGCCGAGCACGCGCTCGACCCCTCCTACGCCAACAAGCTGGGCGTGAACCTGGATGAACTGCTGGTCTCCCAGCCCGACACCGGCGAACAGGCCCTCGAGATCACCGACACCCTGGTGCGCTCCGGCGCCGTGGACGTCATCGTCATCGACTCCGTGGCGGCCCTGACCCCGCGGGCGGAAATCGAAGGCGAGATGGGCGATAGCCTGCCCGGCCTCCAGGCCCGTCTGATGAGCCAGGCCCTGCGCAAGCTGACGGCCTCGATCTCCAAGACCCACACCCTGGTGATCTTCATCAACCAGATCCGCATGAAGATCGGGGTGATGTACGGCAGCCCGGAGACCACCACCGGCGGCAATGCGCTGAAGTTCTACGCCTCCGTCCGCCTGGACATCCGCCGCACCGGGTCTGTGAAGATCCGCGACGAGATCATGGGCAACAACGTCCGCGTGAAGGTGGTGAAGAACAAGGTGGCCCCGCCGTTCCGCGAGGTCGAGTTCGACATCATGTACGGCGAGGGCATCTCCAAGCTGGGCGAGATCATCGACCTGGGGGTCAAGGCCGGGGTCATCGAGAAGTCCGGCTCGTGGTTCTCCTGGAACAGCCAGCGCATCGGCCAGGGCCGCGACAATGTCCGTGAGTTCCTGAAGAACAATCCCGACATCGCCGACGCCATCGAAAAGCAGGTGCGCGGCGCCAAGGAGACCATCCAGGAAGAGCTGCTGGTCGGTCCCACCCCGGGCGAAGACGAGGAATAGGCGGCTCCGGCGGCGGGGCATTCCCTCGCCGCCGCCAACGCCCACCGGTTAACGTGGACGGCCGCCTTGGCCCTCGAAACCCGTCGCCGCGCCCCCGCCAACCGCGTGGCTGGCGGCGGAGGGCCGAACCCCGCACGGTCGTTCACGCAAGAGAAGGGCGCTCGGACTTCGGTCCGGGCGTCCTTTTTCTTTGCGGGGGCCTCCAAGTCTCGTAAACGGACGCCAATGTCGCAGCGCAATACGCGCCCCATTTTGAAGTCTAGCGTCTAGAGCCATGCCGAGCCTGAACGAGATCCGCAGCGCCTTCCTGGGCTATTTCGAGAAGAATGATCACCTGATCATTCCATCGGCTCCGCTCGTACCGCAGAACGACCCGAGCCTGCTGTTCGTCAATGCGGGCATGGTGCCGTTCAAGAACTACTTCACCGGCGCCGAGACCCCGCCCGCGCCGCGCGCGGCCTCGTCGCAGAAATCCGTGCGCGCCGGCGGCAAGCACAACGACCTGGACAATGTCGGCTACACCGCCCGCCACCACACCTTCTTCGAGATGCTGGGGAACTTCTCCTTTGGCGACTATTTCAAGGAAGGCGCGATCGAGCACGCCTGGAGACTGCTGACCAAGGACTTCGGCATCCCGGCCGAAAAGCTGCTGGTCACGGTCTACCACACCGACACCGAGGCGGCCGAGCTGTGGAAGAAGATCGCGGGCCTGCCCGACGAGAAGATCATCCGCATCTCCACCAGCGACAATTTCTGGTCGATGGGCGACACCGGCCCCTGCGGCCCGTGCTCGGAAATCTTCTACGACCACGGCGCCCACATCCCCGGAGGCCCCCCCGGCAGCCCCGATGAGGACGGCGACCGGTTCGTGGAGATCTGGAACCTGGTCTTCATGCAGTTCGAGCAGTTGGCCGACGGCTCGCGCCGGCCCCTGCCCAAGCCGCAGATCGACACCGGCATGGGCCTGGAACGCGTCGCCGCCGTCCTGCAGGGCGTGCACGACAACTACGACATCGACCTGTTCCGCACCCTGATCGCGGCGTCCAAGTCCCTGGTGGCCGGCGGCTCCAACGGCCCCTCGCATCGGGTGATCGCTGACCACCTGCGCTCCACCAGCTTCCTGATCGCCGACGGCGTCTCCCCCTCCAACGAGGGCCGCGGCTACGTCCTGCGCCGGATCATGCGCCGGGCCATGCGCCACGCCCACCTGCTGGGGGCCGAGGAGCCCCTGATGCACCGCCTGGCGCCCGTGCTGATCGCCGAGATGGGGACCGCCTATCCCGAGCTGCGCCGCGCCGAACCGGTGATCATCGAGACCCTGCGCCAGGAGGAGGAACGCTTCCGCCGCACCCTGGGCCGCGGCATGGCCCTGCTGGACGAGGCCACCGCCAAGATGAGCGAGGGCGGGGTGCTCTCGGGCGAGACCGCCTTCAAGCTCTACGACACCTACGGCTTCCCCGTGGACCTGACCCAGGACGCGGTGCGCGGCAAGGGCATGACCGTGGACATGGAGGGCTTCGAGGCCGCCATGAACCAGCAGCGCGCCCAGGCCCGCGAGGCCTGGACAGGCTCGGGCCAGGCCTCGGCCGCCGGCGAGTGGTTCGCCATTCGCGAGCGCCTGGGGGCGACGGTCTTCCTGGGCTACGACGCGGTCGAGACCACGGCCGAACTGCTGGTCCTGGTGGCCGACGGCGCGGAGATCGACAGGGCGCAGGCCGGCCAGACCGTCCAGGCCCTGTTCGACCGCACCCCCTTCTACGCCGAGAGCGGCGGCCAGGCCGGCGACACGGGCGAGGCCGAGTGGGAGGGCGGCAAGGGCCGCATCACCGACACCCAGAAGCAGGCCGGGGATCTGCACGTCCACGTCCTGGAGATCACCCAGGGGGCGCTGACCCCCGGCGCCCGCGTGCGCCTGGCTGTGGACGCCGAACGGCGGCTGACCACGCGGTCCAACCATTCAGGCGCGCACCTGCTGCACGCCGCCCTGCGCAATGTGCTGGGTCCCCACGTCTCGCAAAAGGGCCAGATGGTGGACGGCGAGCGCCTGCGCTTTGACTTCAGCCACGGCGGTCCGCTGACGCCCGTTGAACTCGACGCCATCGAAGCCGAGGTCAATGCGGTGATCCGCCAGAACCAGCCGGCGGTGACCAAGGAGATGGCCCCGGAAGAGGCCATCGAGGCCGGCGCCATGGCCCTGTTCGGCGAGAAGTACGGCGACAGCGTGCGCGTGCTGGCGCTCGGCAAGGCCCTGGAGGGCGAGGGCGACTATTCGGTCGAGCTCTGCGGGGGCACCCATGTGGCGCGCACCGGCGACATCGCCCTGTTCAAGATCGTCTCGGAGACCGGCGTCGCCGCCGGCATCCGGCGCATCGAGGCGCTGACCGGCGAAGCCGCCCGGCGCTATCTCAACGACCAGGCGGCCGTCGCCAAGGCTCTGGCCGATCAGTTCAAGACCCCGGTCGCCGAGGTCCTGGCGCGGGTCGACGCCCTCGACGCCCAGCGCCGCAAGCTGGAGAAGGACCTGGCCGACGCCAGGCGTCAGCTGGCCATGGGTGGCGGCGGTTCGGGGGGTGAGGCCGCGGCCATCGAGGACATCGCCGGCACCAAGCTCATGGCTCGCGTCATGGACGGGGTCGGCGGCAAGGACCTGCGTCCCATCGTCGAGGAATACCGCAAGCAGGTCCCCGACGGCGTCATCGCCATGGTCGGCGTGGCCGACGGCAAGGCGGCCATAGCCGTGGCGGTGATGGGCGCGGCGGCGGGCAAGTTCAACGCCGCCGAACTGGCCAAGGCCGCGGTGATCGCCATGGGCGGCCAGGGCGCCGGCGGCCGCCCCGACTTCGCCCAGGGCGGCGCTCCGGATGGTTCGAAGGCGGCCGAGGGCGTGGCGGCGGTGAAGGCGGCGTTGGGCTAAGGCCGGAAAGAGGAACCACGAACCTCACGAACGGGGCGCGGCGTCTCGCCGCCAGTTACTTCATGCGCGGAGCGCGACGTGCGGAAGCGCGGGCCCGTCCGGCACGTCGGGCACGTCTGACTCAGCCCCTGTCCGCGGCGCCGGCCGACATGGCCCCGGGCTTGTGAGTGTCTCACACCGTCCCGCCGAGAAGCGGACGCTCAGGAGGTCGCCTTTGGGTGGAAAGCAGTCCTTACAACCTCTAGCTTGCGAGTGTGCGCAAATCTCTTGCCTTGCTCGCCGTCGGCCTCAGCGTTGCGCTGACCCTTTATGCTTGCCACCGCCCGGATGGGGTTCCCGCAGAGGTCAAGAGTGAGTTTACGCTCCTAAATGGCCGAGTATGGAGCTGGAGCGACCATACTTCTCTAGGGTCAGTTGTGTGGCGGGCGGACCATCATGGATTGTCGTTTTGGATCAAGGCCGAGCCTGACGAATCTCCTGATCCTCGCGAGAACCCAGGCCCGGACCTCAGCTACGATGATGATCGAGGAATTCGAATTAGCTCTTTGGCCACTTCTCCCGGCGCCGGACGGCCGTGTGAGATTGTTCTCACGTCAGCTCAGATCGCCAAAGCAGAGGGCATTTTGCGCGAGGCGCTTCGCTACACATCCCATCCGATCCGTACTCGGATGCTAGAGCGAGCCATCACCGACACCCACCGGCTAAGCCAAGCGCGGCTCGTTACTGATGTTGGCGGCGGCTGCGTTGCACCAAAATAGACGCCACCGTCCGCAACTGATGATGTGGACGGCTCTCCTCCAACGGCGGGAGCATGTGCTCCTGCAGAACAGGAGGAGAGCTATGGGTCAGGTGGTTACGATAGGTCTGGATCTCGCCAAGTCGGTGTTCCAGATCCATGGGGTGGACGCGGCGGGTGAGGTCGTGATCCGGCGTCAGGTGAGGCGCTCGCAGCTGCTGCAGTTCTTCGGCAAGCAGCCGGCGTGCTTGGTCGGCATGGAGGCCTGCGCCTCGTCTCATCACTGGGCACGCGAGCTGGTCGCGCTTGGCCACGAAGGGAAGCTGATGCCGGCGCAGTACGTGAAGCCCTATGTGAAGCGAGGCAAGAACGACGCGGCCGATGCCGAGGCGATCTGCGAGGCGGTGACCCGGCCGACGATGCGGTTCGTGGCCATCAAGACCCCAGAGCAGCAGAGCGCGATGATGCTGCACCGGGTGCGGCTGGTGTTGTGCCGCCAGCGCACCCAGCTTTCCAATGCGCTTCGGGCTCACATGGCGGAGTTCGGCATCGTAGCGCCCGTCGGGCGTCTTGGGCTCGAGCGACTGTTGGAGATTGTCGCCGACGCTGAGGATCATCGCCTTCCGGTGGCGGCGCGCACCTGCCTGCGGATGCTGGCGGCTCAGCTGGATGTTGTGAAGGCGCAGGTCCTGGAGAACGATCGGAAGATCATGGCCGACGCGCGAAGGACCGAGCTCGGCCGCAGGTTGATGGAGGTCCCTGGCGTTGGCCCGGTGCTAGCCAGCGCGCTGGTCGCCGCGGTCTCCGATCCAGGCATCTTCCGCACCGGCCGTGACCTTGCAGCCTGGATTGGCCTGGTCCCCCGACAGAACTCTAGTGGCAGCAAAGAGCGGCTCGGCTCGATCTGCAAGGCTGGTCATCGCTACCTCCGACAGATGCTTGTCGTCGGCGCCATGGCGGTGATCCCGCACGCCGAGCGCAGCGCCAAGCAGCGACCCTGGCTGACGCAGCTACTCGCCCGGCGAAAGGCGAAGGTCGCCGCCGTGGCGCTGGCCAACAAGACCGCCCGGACTGTGTGGGCGATGATGATCACCGGCGCGCGCTACCGCGCCCCGCTAGCGGCATAAGACACGCCCGGCCCCAGGCTGGGCTCACGAGGTTGGAAAGGGCGAACTGAACTGATGCAACAAGCCGGTTGAAACCGCCGGACTGGGAGCCCCCGCTTCGACCCTGCACCTCGAGTGCGTGCAATTGGTCGGGACCCGGTACGCAGCGATCAAGGCATTATGGCCCGCGGCCTTAAGCGCCGCATCGAAAGGCCGAACACATGGCCGCACCAACCAGCTCTGCAGAAGTTCAAGAACGACCTTGCCGACAGAGAGCCGTCCACACAGGGTCGAGAAGCGACATGGGCTTCCAGTCTGGAAGCGGCTGGAAGGTGTCGACCGTGACGTTCGTGGTCGATCTTCTTCCTACCGCGCCGTGCAGGTCACCTTGTGCAGGGGGAAGGTCTCGGCCTTTCGCGCGGCCTCGCTGTCGTAGAGGAAGCCGCTGTCGTCGGGCAGCAGGGTGATGGCCTCCTGCTGGGCCAGGGGCGGGGCCTGGAACACCGAGACGTTGTCGCCGGCGGTCAACTTGGCGGGCACGCCCTTCGCCAGGTCGAAGCCCAGCTCCACCACCGCCATATAGGTCAGCAGCACGGCGCGCTTGCCGTCGCGGCTGATGTCCAGGCCGGTGGGGATCCAGCCGTAAAACGGCAGGTCGGAGAGCAGCCTCGGCAGGTCCAGCTCCCCCAGCTTGGCGAAGACCTGGACGCCCTGCGTCTGCGCAAGCTGGTTGGCCGACAGTCGGTACACCGAGGCGGGTCCTGGGTTGGTCACCTTGGCGTCCACCGGCTTGGTCACCACGAAGAGTTCGCCATTGGGATGCAGGGCGAAGGCCTCGACGTTGCGGGCCCCGTCCGGGTACCGGGCGCGGACCACCCGCAGGGGTGTCTCGGTCTCGGCGTAGGTCTTCTTCTCCGCCAGGAGTGTGAAGCTGACCTCCGAACGGGCGCCGGCGTTGTCGCCGACATCGCCCAGATAGAGGCAGGTCCTGGACCCGCAGGGGCCGAGCGACAGCTCCTCGATATCGGCGGGTTTGGGGCCCTTGAGGTTGACGGTCTGGAGACCGCCGCCGGCCATGTTGGTGATGTAGAAGCGCAGACCGTCGCCGGAGTCGTTGTTGTGATAGAGCCGACCCGGATAGGTCCGCGAGGCCTCCAGGCCGCTCGCCTCATTGATGGGTTTGGACGGAATGGAGGCCACCAGGACCGGCGAACTCCAGGCCTTGCAGACCTGGGCCTGGGCGCTCAGGGGCGTCGCGGCCATCAGGGCCGAGGCGAGGATAAGGGCGCGCATACGCAACTCCAGATGGGGGACGAGGCGGGACGATCCCGTCCCGCCCCCCGCGGGTCAAGCTAAGGCTTCATGAAGATGCAGAGCTTGTTGCCGGTCGGGTCGCGGACATAGGCGCCGTAGAAGCTGGTGGAGTCAGCGGGCCGGGGCCCCGGCGCGCCTTCATCGGCGCCGCCGTGGGCGATGGCCGCGGCATGGGCGGCGGCGACCGCCTCCTTGGAGGGGGCCAGGAAGCCCACCATGATGCCGTTGCCCGGGCGGGCGGGCTCGCCGTCGAAGGGCGGGCAGATGAAGGTGTTGGCGTCGCCGTCCTTGGGGCCGTATCCGGCCCAGCCTCCGTCCAGGAAGGCGCGATGATAGCCGATGGCGCCGAGCACGGCGTCGTAGAACGGCAGGGCGGCCGCGACATCCAGCGCCCCGATGGTGACGTATCCGATGGACATGGAACTCTTCCCCTCTTGCTGGCGGTCAGCCTAGCAGGGGAAGAGAACAAAACAAGAACTATGGTTGAGCCTTGGCCTCGGTCGGCAGGCGGATCTGCACCAGCTTCCACTCAAACCAGCCGCGACGCTGGAAGGTGAACACCGTCTCGCGAGCCGGCTGGTCGGGGCCGCGCACCACGAAGCGCGAGCGATTGGGTCCCCAGTAGCGCAGGGAGGGCCAGGGCTCCTGCACCAGGGTGAGGGCCTGGTCGCCGAGGCCCTGGGGCGCCGGAGGCTCGGGCGGTCCCTTGCCCGGCTCGTAGCCCCGGGTGAGGTCATGCAGGCCCTGGACGCTGACATAGCGCTCCACGGCGGGCGGCGGCGGGGTCAGGGGCTCAAGGGCGCGTTTCATGGCGCCGAGGGGGTCGGTCCAGATCGTCGGCGCCGGGGCGGTGGTGGCGTTGGGCGTGGGACCAAGCTGGCCCTTCAGGGTTCCCCGCACGGCGTCATAGTCCACCAGCTCGGCCAGGCCCTGGACGTCGCCGTCGCGGGCGTTGGCCTTGAGCGCGCGGAAGGCGAACCAGGGCGCGGCGACGAAGGCCACGCAGGCCCCCAGCAGCAGCACCAGGATCAGGTTGAAGATGGTCCGCCACATGGGCTGAAGCCTCTCTGAAGTCGCACGATGATTAACATGAGCGGCCAAGCTTCCTAGTGGTTCCTCCCAGAAGGCGAGCCGCAGCGCCATTGCGGCGCTTGCGCCCGGCGCTCAAGAGCGCGAGGTTTGCGGATTGTTTGAACCATAACGAAGCCCAGGGAGGGCGCCATTTCATGTCGGCCAGCATCAACCCCAATGGAAATCTCAAGGGCAAGGTCGCCCTGGTCACCGGCGCCAGCCGCGGCATCGGCGAGGCCATCGCCGCCCGCCTGGCCATGGAGGGCGCGAAAGTCGTCGTCTCGGCCCGCACCGCCCAGGACGGCGAGAGCCGCCTGCCCGGCACCCTGATGGAGACCGTCGAGCGGATCAAGAAGGCCGGCGGCGAAGCCACCTTCATCAAGGCCGACCTGGCGCAATCCATCGAGCGCGAGCGTCTGGTGGAGGAAGCCGTGGCGACCTACGGCCCCATCGACATCCTGATCAACAACGCCGCCATCACCTATTTCACCCCGGTGGTGGAGTTCACTGAGAAGCGCTTCAAGCTGATGATGGAGGTGCAGGTCTATGCGCCGTTCCACCTGTCGCAGCTGGTCCTGCCCTCGATGATCGAGCGCAAGACGGGCCACATCGTCAACATCTCCTCGCCCGCCGGCATCCATCCGCAAAAGCCCTATCGCGGCGGCCGCGGCGGCACCGTCTATGGCCTGTGCAAGGCGGCCCTGGAGCGGTTCTCGACCGGCCTGGCCTCGGAGGTCTATGCCGACAACATCGCGGTGAACGTGGTGTCGCCGGGCCTGGTCGACACCCCCGGCGTGGCGGTGCACGGCCTGATCAACGAGCAGTCCAAGGACCGCGTGCAGCCCATCGAGTACATCGCCGAGGCGGTCTACCAGCTGGCCAGCGGCGACCCCAAGACCCTCACCGGCCGGGTCGACTATGCCGAGCCGCTGCTGAAGGAACTGAACCTCAAGCCGTCCGAACTGGTCTAGGCCGGGAAGGACAGGTCTTCAGTCGTGAAGCCGATCGCCCAGGTGGCCGAGCGGCTGAAGACCCATCTGGCGGCGCCGGGCGGAGAGGTCGCCAGCCGCCCGTCGCGCGCAGGCGGATGATGGCGATGGATGAAACCGACGAGCTGTTGCGGCTGTGCGTGCGCGCGCTGGTCGCCCAGATGGGCGACGTGCCAGGGGTGGAGATGCGCCTGACGCGGGACTGCGTCCTGGGCCTGACCGGCGAGCCCTCGGCCGATTTCAACAGGCTGACCCTGGGCGCGGACCCCGACGCCGAGGGGTTCCTGATCTCGTCGGTGGCGCGGGCGAAAGAGCGGGGATTGCCGCTGCAGGCGGTGATGTGCCCGGGGGTGTTGGAGGCCCTCACGCCGGTGGCGAGGCGGCTGGGACTGACGGCGGTGGGGACCTCGCCGCTGATGGTGCTGCGGGCCGGGACGCCGGTCGCGCCGAGCCGGCCGGTAAGGATCACCCGCGCGCTCGGCCCCGAGCTGGTGACGATCGCCGGCGATCTCGCCGCCGCGGCCTTCGACACGTCGCGCGACGCCATCGCCCGGTGCATCGATGTCTGTGTCACGAAGACCGCCGGGGTGGAGACCTGGATCGCCTGGGACGGCGACAGGCCGGCGAGCACCGTCACCGTGACGCCGACCGGAGACACGGCGGGGATTTCGCTGATGGCGACGCCGCCGGAACACCAGCGCAAGGGCATGGGCCGCGCCCTGCTGACCCAGGTGATCGACGACTATCGGCGCCGCGGCATGGCGCGCTTCCACCTGGGCGCCACCGACGCGGGCCTGCCGCTCTATGAGAGCCTGGGCTTCGAGACCGTCGCCCACCTCTCGGCCTGGATCCTGCCCGGCCCGAGCGCGGGGCAGGGCTAGGGCCGCCGGGGCCTTCACCCTTGCCAATCCCCCCGACCACGCCTTTCATCCCCGGCCTTGTGGAGCGAGCGATGAAGCTTTTCCTGGGTAGGCGGGTCTGATGGTCGGTGCGGCGAACGCGGAGAAACTGACGGCCGAGCGGGTCTATGCGGCGCCGGACCTGACGGGGCCTCGGGCGCGGGGGGTGACCCTCTCGCCGGATGGGTTGATGGTGAGCTATCTGAAGGCCAAGGCCGACGACGTGCGGATGACCGACCTGTGGGCCGCCGACGTCGCGGGGGGCGAGCCGCGCCTGCTGCTGGACGCCCGCGACCTGATCCCCAAGGACCGGGAGCTTTCCGAGGCCGAGAAGAGCCGCCGTGAACGCCAGGGCGTCCAGACCCGGGGCGTGGTGGCCTATGACTGGGATGAGGAGGGCCGGTTCATCCTGGTCCCGGTGGAGGGCGATCTGTGGCTCTACACCGTGGCCGGCGGCAAGGTCAGCCGCCTGACCAACTCCGCCGCCGACGAGATCGACGCCAAGGTGTCCCCCAGGGGCGGCTTCGTCTCCTTCGTGCGTGACGACAACTTGTTCGTCGTCCCCTCCCAGGGCGGCGCCGAGCGGGCGCTCACCGCCGACGGGAGCGAGCTGACGTCCTGGGGCACGGCCGACTACATCGCCCAGGAGGAAATGGCCCGACAGACCGGCTACTGGTGGAGCCCCGACGAGACCCGCATCGCGCTCACCCACGTCGACCAGACCGGTGTCGATGTTGTGGAACGGCTGGATATCGGGGCCACGGGCGCCACCATCGTCAACCAGCGCTATCCCCGAGTTGGCCGGCCCAATTCGGTGGTCACCCTGCATGTCGCCGATGTCGCCACCGGCAAGCGGGTGAAGATCGACCTGGGGGCGGAGACCGACATCTACCTGGCCCGCGTCGACTGGTCCAAGGACGGCAAGACCCTCTACCTCCAGCGCCAGAGCCGCGACCAGCGCCGCCTGGACCTGCTGGCCGCTGACCCGGCCACGGGCGAGACCCGGGTCCTGCTGACCGAGACCAGCCCGCACTGGGTGGAGCTGACCGACGATTTCCGGCCGCTGAAGGATGGCGGTTTCCTGTGGTCGTCGGAGAAGAGCGGCTGGCGCCATCTCTACCTGCACGGCGCCGACGGCAAGGCGGTTGGCGCGGTCACCCAAGGCGACTGGCCGGTGGACGCGATCGCCGGCGTCGACGAGGCGCGCGGCGTGGTCACCTTCACGGCGTTCAAGGACAACCCCATCGAGCGGCGGCTGTACGAAGTCGCCTTCCGGAGCCCGGCCGAGCCCAGGGCCCTGACCCCGGCCGGCGGCTGGTGGACCGTGAAGATGGCCAGGGCCGGCGGCGCCTTCGTCGGCGCCTATGAGGACCCCGCCACGCCGCCGCGCACCGGGCTCTATCGCGCCGACGGGACCCTGGTGCGCTGGATCGAGGAGAACAGTCTCAACCAGAGCCACCCCTACGCCCCCTATGCGGCGCGCCTTCGCACCCCGACCTATGGGACGGTGAAGGCGGCCGACGGCCAGGACCTCTGGTGGTCGCTGCGCACGCCGCCCGGCTTCGATCCGGCCAAGCGCTATCCGGTGATCGTCCAGGTCTATGGCGGGCCGGGCAGCGCCACGGTGCGCAAGATCTGGCACAACCCCGCCGACCAGCTGTTCCTGGAGGCGGGCTACATCCTGTTCTCCCTCGACAACCGCGGGACGCCCAACCGGTCAACAGCCTTCAAGACCGCCATCGACCGGCGGCTGGGCAAGCTGGAGGTGGACGACCAGATGGCCGGCGTCGCCTATCTGAAGTCGCTGGCCTATGTGGATCCGGCCCGCATCGGGGTCACCGGCTGGTCCTATGGCGGCTATATGAGCCTGCTGCTGATGACGGCGGAAAACAGCCCCTACGCCGCGACGGTGGCCGGGGCGCCGCCGACGGAGTGGACGCTGTACGACACCCACTACACCGAGCGCTACATGGGCACGCCCAAGACCGATCCGGCCAGCTACGCCGATTCCGACGTGCTGAACCGCGTCGGTCGGCTGAAGTCCGGCAGCCTGCTGCTGATGCACGGCATGGCCGATGATAACGTCACCTTCGACAACTCCACCCGGCTGATGGCGGCGCTGCAGGCCCAGGGGACCACCTTCGAGACCATGATGTATCCCGGCCTGCGCCACCGCGCCGGCTGGACCCAGACCCACCTGCTGCACCGGATGCGCACGACGCTGGACTTCTTCGGGCGGAAGCTGGCGCCGGTGGCGGCGGAGTAGGGGCTCGCCGACTACTCCGGCGAACGCCTCTGCACCGGCCGGTACCAGGTCAGTTGCTCGCTGGTGGCCAGGAGCTTGCCATCGCGGCTCCAGTAGCTGGAGCGTTCGTCCGAGGCGCCGCCGCCGCCGACCCGGCCCTCGCACTCGATCAGGATGAAGTCGTCGCCGACCTTGGCGAGCTCCTCGACGGTGGCGTGCAGATAGACGGTCAGGGACAGGGTGGTGTTGTTGATGGTGCGGCCGAGTGCGTACATGGCGCGCGGCGCGGAATTGTCGGTGACCATGCCCAGCAGGGCCTTGTCCCACGGCCCCCGTCGCGAGCGGACCCAGACGAGAGAGCGGGAATCGCCGCTGACCTGCGGCGGGAAGATGTCCTGGCCGCGGCGTTCGAAGGCCAGGGCCCCGTAGTGCAGGGGCGTGCCGGGGTGGTCGGGGCTGGGGAGGCTTTCCGGCGTCGGGGCCTCGGGCATGACGGCGAAGGCGAAGGGCGGGGTCTCGGGCCGCCGCGCCATCGTCACCATGCCGTGCACGGCGACCTGGTCGGAGCCGGCGCCCAGCAGCTCCACCTCCCAGACACCGATCGACCCGCCCTGGCGCAGCCGCCGCGTGCGGATGTCCACCTGGCCCGAGGGCAGGGCGGAGGCGTAGGTGAGGGTCAGGGACAGGGCCTCGCCCACCGCGTCCGGCTCGGCTTCCAGCACCCGGATGAACAGGCCGATGGCGTAGCCGCCCCACAGGCCGCCGCCGGGGTTCTGCCACTCCGGTCCGGCGAAGGTGGTCCAGCGTCCGGCGGAGACGGGGGTAAGCGAGATGGAGTCGGACTGGGTCATGCCCGGTCTCTACCCTGCCGCCGCAAGGTCAGGGAAGACCTCCCTAGGTCGGGCTGACCTCGCCGATCTCCGCTGCGGTGGCGAGCAGGACGTCGAGAACCTCGGCCAGGTGGTCTCCAGCCATGCGTTCCTCCGGGCCGGAGATGGCGATGGCCGCGGCCGGGGCGCCGCCGGGCCCGGGCAGGGCCACCGCCACCACCCGCGCCCAGGGGGTGAAGCCGCCCACCAGGCTCGCATAGCCGTCCCGCCGGGCCTTCTCGAGGTCCTCAAGAACCTGGGACAGCACAAATCCCGCCTCGGGGGGACAGGCCGCGATGCTGCGCGCCACAGCGTCTCGCGGGTCTGGCCGGCGGCTGAGGATGGCGCGGCCGGCGGCGGTGAAGACCATGGGCGCCCGGGTGCCGTTGAGCGGTACGTAGCGAAGGGCGCGGACCTGGGCCGCGCGGTCAAGGAACAGCACCTCGTCATCGACGGGCACGGTCAGCATCACCGTCTCGCGGGTCTTCTCCTGCATCGCCTGGAGGTGGGGCGCCACGCTGCGTCGCAGGCTGTTGGTGGAGATGATCCCCGCGCCTAGCTCCCAGGTCTTCAGGGAGGCGAAGTAGCGGGAGGTCTCCGGGTCCTGCTGGACGTAGCCCAACTCCATGAAGGTGTTCAGCAGCCGGTGGACATTGCTCTTCTGCAAGCCGAGCTGCTCGGTCAGGGCGGCCAGCCGCATGGGGCGCTTGGCGCGCGCCAAGGCCTCCAGAACCGCCATCCCCTTGGCCACCGTGGTGTCCATCGTCCCCTCCGACTCCGTGAAGCCTAGCAGGCTGTTCCACATAGTGAAACGGCTTCAGGTTCTAAATAATGGAACAGAAATCCAAGATATGGACTTTCGGTTCAAGCGGTGACAACACTGTTCGCAATCGGCGCCCAGTGAGAGGCGACCGAAAGTCATTAGGGGAAGACCATGCTGAGATTGGACAGCCTGCGCGGCGCGTCTGCCGTTGCGATTCTGCTGGGGGCGGGTCTCGCCGCCGGAGCGGCCCAGGCGCAGGACGCCAACGAGGTGGCCGAGGTCATCGTCACGGGCTCCTATATCCGTGGCACCCCTGAAGACGCCGCCCTTCCCGTCGACGTGCTGTCGGCCCAGGACCTGCAGAAGCAGGGCTCCCCCGCCATGGTCGACATCATCAAGTCGATCCCCGGCGTGCAGAGCGTGCTCGGTGAGGCCAACCAGTTCGCCAGCCAGGCCACCACCGGCTCGGGCAACATCAACCTGCGCGGGCTGGGCGCCATCCGCACCCTGGTGCTGATGAACGGCCGCCGGCTGGCCGGCTCTCCCGGCGGGTCCGGCGTCGACACCAACCTGCTGCCCAGCGCCGCCATCGGCCGGATCGAGGTGCTGAAGGACGGCGCCGCAGCCACCTATGGCTCCGACGCCATCGGCGGGGTGGTGAACTTCATCACCCGCACCGACCTGAACGGCCTGGAAGTCACCGGCAGCTACACGGCCATCGACGGCTCGGACGGTGACTACAGCATCAGCGCCAACTACGGCTGGGTCGGCGACCGGGGCGACGCCCTGATCTCGGCAGGCTACCGGCACCGTTCTGAGCTCGACACCCTCGAGCGCGACTGGGCGGTAAACTCCTATCTCGAAAACCCCAATGGCAGCTGGTCGGGCTTCGGCAATCCGGGGACCTATATCTCCGGGACCAGCCGCATCGTCGATCCGGGCTGCACGGCGCTTGGCAACACCCTGGTCACCTCGGCGGCGGGCACCCAGAGCTGCTACTTCCAGTTCGGCCGGTTCAACAACCTGGTGGAGACCGAGGAGCACTATCAACTCTACGCCCAGTTCAACTGGGACCTGACCGAGACCACCAAGTTCCACGCCGAGGCCCTCTATGCGAGCCACGACGTGCCGCATGAGGGCACCTCGCCCTCCTATGGCCCGACCCAGGCCTTCGGTCCCGGCGCGGCCTCGGGCTCGTTCCTGATCTCGCGCAGCAATCCCGGCCTCTGCGGCACGGCGGGCGTCGCGGCCTGCCTGCCGGGCAGCCTGTTCGGCCAGCTGACCACCGCCCAGCAGACGTCAGTCAACACCTCTGGCTTCACCGCCGCCAACATCCTGCTCTGGCGGCCCTACGGCGTCGGCGGCAACCCGCTGACCGGCGACTCCAAGCCCGACCAGCGGTTCTTCGACGGCATTCGCGTCTCGGCGGGGCTGAGCGGAGAGTTCGCGGGCGGCATCGGCTGGGACGTGGCCGCCACCCACATGATCAACCGCAGCGACATCGTCACCTACGACATCCCCGTCGCGCGGCTGTACTACGCCTTGAACGGCCTGGGCGGCCCCGGCTGCGACACCGATCCGATCGCGCCTGGCGTCCAGGGCGGCGTCGCCGGGGTGGGCAACTGCCTCTATTACAACCCCTTCTCCACCGGCATCGCGGCCAATGCGGCCAGCGGCGAGGTCAACCCGAACTACGTCCCCGGCTCAGCGGCCGCCAACGCCAACAGCAAGGCCATCGGCCAGTGGCTGTTCCAGCCCTATGGCTACCAGTCGGAGACGACGCTGACGGTGGTGGACGCGGTGCTCAACGGCCAGTTGGGCATCGACTTCGGCGCCGGCAAGATCGGCTGGGCGGCGGGCGCCCAGTACCGTGGCAACGGCTTCAGCCGCGACGTCAACGCGATCAACAACATCGCGCTGAACCCGTGCCCGGAGGAGAACGTCACCGTCTGCACCACCGGCTTCGGCAACGGCGTGTTCGGCTTCCTGGGCCCGCTCTCGCAGCAGGACCTGGAGGGCGACGTCTACGCCGCCTTCGGCGAGCTGCAGGTTCCCATCACCGATGACCTGTCATTCCAGCTGGCTGTCCGCCACGAGCAGCACAGCGGCGATGTCGGCTCCACCACCAACCCGAAGCTGGCGGTCCGCTGGCAGGCCACCGACTGGCTGGCCTTCCGGGCCTCGGCCGGCACCACCTTCCGCGCGCCGACCCAGTCCAACCTGCTGCCGGACGCCAACACCACCCAGGCCTTCATCACCCAGACCAGCGGGTATCGGGCCTTCGACACCCGCGGCAACCCGAACCTGAAGCCGGAGACCGCAGACACCCTGAACCTTGGGGCCATCTTCCGGTTCGGCGCCTTCAACGCCACGCTCGACTACTGGTCCTTCGACTTCAAGGACACCATCGAGGCGGAATCCGGCGCGGGCCTGCTGTCCACCATCTTCCCGAACGGCGCCTCGACGACCCTGCCCAACGGCTGCACCACGCCGGGTCTCGCGGCCCTGGTGGCGCGCTTCACCTTCCAGTCGGGCGTCTGCGCGCCCAACAACATCCAGCGGGTGCGGCTGACCACCATCAACGGCACGGGGACCAAGACCTCAGGCGTCGACTTCGCGGCCACCTACCGGGTCGACGACGTCCTGGGCGGGGACATGAACTTCGGCCTCGATGGCTCCTACCTGTTGGCCTACGAAAACGGCGCCTCCTTCATCGAGGGCATCCAGGTTCAGGGCGCCCAGGAACTGGCCGGCACCCATGGCGGCACGGCGGGCGGCAGCTCCTTCCCCGAGCTGCGCGGGAGCCTGTTCGCCGAGTACAGCCGCGACATCCACAACGTGCGGGCGACGCTGCGCTACATCGACTCGATGCAGGACACCCGCGACGGCCGGTTCGGGGGCACCAACATCTTCGGACCCAACGGCGCGGTCTTCGGCTACATCCTGCCGGAGGGCGCCAAGCTGGACGCCTTCGTGACCACCGACGTGACCTATCGCGTCCATCTGCCGTGGGACACCACCGCGACGGTGACCGTTGCCAACCTGTTCGACGCCGATCCGCCCTTCGCGCGCCGGGACCTCAGCTACGATCCCGCCACGGCCAACCCGCTGGGCCGCACCTACAAGCTCAGCGTCACCAAGCGCTTCTAGACGTCCTTCCAAGTCGAGCATCAACTGGGCCGCCTCCTTCAGGGGCGGCCCTCTTTTTTTGGCGCGGCCCGGCGCCGGCTGCTAGAGAGCCGCCATGGCCTGGACCAAGACCTATGACGAAGCCGAGCCGCAGCGGGTCAACCGCTGGCTGGCCCAGAGCGGGGTGTGTTCGCGGCGCGAGGCCGAGGGGCTGATCCTACAGGGCCTGGTGAGCATCGACGGCCAGACGGTCGAGGACGCCGGGCGCAAGATCGAGCCGGGCCAGACCCTGGTGCTGAGCGACAGCGCCCAGTCGAAGCTGGAATCTACCCTGACGGTGGTGATCAACAAGCCGGTGGGGATCGTCTCGGCCCATGCCGAGCCCAACCAGATCCCGGCCGTGCGGCTGCTGACCGCCGGCGCCCTGTTCGGCGCGGACGCGGTGATCCCCAGCCTGGAGAACCGGCTGGCCCCGGTCGGCCGCCTGGACATGGACTCCCGGGGCCTGCTGATCCTCTCGGAGGACGGGGTGGTAGCCAAGGCCGTCATTGGCCCGGAGTCGGACCTGGAGAAGGAATACCGGGTCAAGGTCAGCGGCGCGATCACCGACAAGAAGCTGGCCATGCTGCGCCACGGCCTGCAGCTGGACCGGCGGCAGCTGCGGCACGCCAAGGTCACCCTGATCGGCGATCAGCTGCTGCGCTTTGTCCTGAAGGAGGGCCGCAACCGCCAGATCCGGCGGATGTGCGAACTGGTCGACCTGCACGTGGTCGACCTGCTGCGGGTGCGGATCGGCTCGCTGAAGCTGGGGGACCTGCCGGAGGGCCGCTGGCGTCCGGTCACCGCCCAGGAGCGGGTCGAACTGATCAACCCGCCGGCCCATCCCGAACGACTGAAGACCGGCAAGAAATCGTCCTGACCGACCGCGCTCCGGGGCCTGGCGGGCCGCCGCCGCCCCTCTCGCAAAGCTTTCGAAGACTTGAATTGAGCAGACCAAAGATTTCGAACGCTTGAATTGATTGGCCGACGAGTCGGCGCGGCCGGGGGCGAGTCCGGCCGGGAGTCTTCACCCCCCAAAAACGCCGTTACGCCAAGCGTGGCCTCGGGTTGCCCGGGTGATGGGGCGCCCGGACTGCTGGATGCGACACTTCGTCCGCATCATCGTCAATCGAATTTCGATTCACGAATCCTCAATACTCTCTTAGTCGGCCCGAAAGACTCACATGCTATAGATAAGGGAGAGCAAAAATGCTCACATCCATTAAAAATAATGGATGAAACCTAAAAAATGTGGGGTTTGTAAGATGCCGAATAGCGTCAATACCAACATAGGGGCGATGATCGCCCTGCAGAATCTCAATCAAACCAGTAGTGAGCTGATGGAAGTCCAGGCCCGTATCAACACGGGCAAGAAGATCGCCTCGGCCAAGGACAACGGCGCCATCTGGGCCATCGCCCAGAATCAGCGCGCCACCTCCTCGTCCCTGAACGCGGTCCGCGACTCCCTCCAGCGTTCGCAATCGACCGTCGATGTGGCGATCGCCGGCGGCGAGGCGGTCTCCGACCTCTTGCTGCAGATGAAGGAGAAGGCGCTGGCCGCGTCTGACTCCAGTCTCGACACAGCCTCCCGCACGGCCCTCAACGAGGACTTCAAGGCCCTGCGGGATCAGGTCGCGAAGTCGGTTTCCAACGCAACCTTCAACGGTGTGAACATGATCAGTTCCGGTGGCACAACGGTCGCGGCCCTGGCCAATGACGACGGAACGTCGAAGATCACGGTCCTGGCCCAGGACCTCTCGCTCAGTGGCATCGGCCTGGCCAACACCTCGTCGGTCGGGACCCAGGCCCTGGCCGAGCAGATGGTGACCGACGTCGGAACGGCCATCGGCAATGTCTCAACGGCGCTGTCGAAACTGGGCACCGGGTCCAAGGCGATTTCCGCCCACCTGACCTTCGTCGGCAAGCTGCAGGACTCCATCGACGCCGGCGTGGGCAACCTGGTGGACGCCGACCTCGCGCGCGAGAGCGCCAGGCTGACCTCGCTGCAGACCAAGCAGCAGCTGGGCGTGCAGGCGCTGTCGATCGCCAACACCTCCTCGGCGACGGTGCTGAACCTGTTCAGATAGATCAGATTGCCGGACCGCGCCGCGAGGCGCGGTCCGCGCTGTCGGCTCAGGCCGGTTGGGCCAGGGCCTTGTCGAGGTTCACCGCGACCTTGTCGATGAAGCCTTCGGTGGTCAGCCAGCCCTGGCTGTCGCCCACCAGCAGGGCCAGGTCCTTGGTCATCGAGCCGCTTTCGACGGTCTCGACGCAGACGCGCTCCAGGGTGCGGGCGAAGCGGTCCAGCTCGGCGTTGCCGTCCAGCTTGGCGCGGTGTTCGAGACCGCGGGTCCAGGCGAAGATCGAGGCGATGGAGTTGGTCGAGGTGCTCTCGCCCTTCTGGTGCTGGCGGTAGTGGCGGGTGACGGTGCCGTGGGCGGCCTCGGCCTCCATGGTCTTGCCGTCCGGGGTGATCAGCACCGAGGTCATCAGGCCCAGCGAGCCGAAGCCCTGGGCGACCTGGTCGGACTGCACGTCGCCGTCGTAGTTCTTGCAGGCCCAGATGAAGCCGCCTGACCACTTGAGGGCCGAGGCCACCATGTCGTCGATCAGGCGGTGCTCGTAGGTGATGCCCGCTTCCTTGAACTGCGCCGCATACTCGGCGGCGAAGATCTCGGCGAAGATGTCCTTGAAGCGGCCGTCATAGCCCTTGAGGATCGTGTTCTTCGTGGAGAGATACAGCGGATAGGTCCGCTGCAGGGCGTAGGCGAAGGAGGCGTGGGCGAAGTCGCGGATCGAGTCGTCCAGGTTGTACATGGCCATGGCCACGCCCGAGCCGGGATAGTCGAACACCTCGTGCTCGATGACCTGGCCGTCCTTGCCTTCCCACTTGATGGTCATCTTGCCGGGGCCAGGCACCTTGAAGTCGGTGGCGCGGTATTGGTCACCGAAGGCGTGGCGGCCGATGATGATCGGCTGGGTCCAGCCGGGGATCAGCCGGGGTACGTTCTGGCAGATGATCGGCTCGCGGAAGACGACGCCGCCAAGGATGTTGCGGATCGTGCCGTTGGGCGACTTCCACATCTTCTTCAGCTTGAACTCTTCGACGCGGGCCTCGTCGGGCGTGATGGTCGCGCACTTGATGCCGACGCCGTATTTCAGGATCGCCTCGGCCGACTCGACGGTGATCTTGTCGTCGGTGGCGTCGCGGCTCTCCATGCCCAGGTCGTAATAGGCAAGGTCGATATCGAGATTGGGCAGGATCAGCTTGTCCTTGATCCACTGCCAGATGATGCGGGTCATCTCATCGCCATCGATATCGACGACAGGATTGGCGACTTTGATCTTGGCCATGAGGGCGATGCGCTCCGGGGCGTAAAATTAGCTTTGGGGCCGTATACTAGGCGTCGGCCTCGACGCAAAGGGCGGGCAGCCCGCCAAGGCCGTTTAGGTGCAAGGCGCTCTCAGCGAGGGAGCATCAACCCACGCCCCGGGTCACCGCGCGCGCGACGTCAGCCAGGATTTTCTCGCGGCCGGCGGCGTCCAGGGTCGAGCCCGACAGGAAAACCGCCACCGCGTAGCGGCGACCATCGGCGAGGGTGACGATGCCGATATCGTTGACGGCCGGGGTGACGCCCTGGTCGGTCCGCGCGGTCCCGGTCTTGTGGGCGAGGCTGGCCCCGGCGGGGAAGCCCGCCTTCAGCCGGTCCTGGCCGGTGGTGGTGTCGGTCATGATCTGCAGGAGCAGCTTCCTGGAGGCCGGCGACAGCAGCTCGCCGTCATCCAGCTTGTCGAGGAAGTTCAGGGCCCCGCGCGGGGTGGCGGTGTCCTGCGGATCGGAGAGATAGATGGCCACGGCCTTGCGCCGGGCCTCCGGCGGAACATTGTTGAGGGCGGCCATATAGGCCTGCGAGCTCTTCCAGGCCGGGCGGAATGAGGCCATGCCGATGCTGTCGGGCTGGAGCTGGCGCTCATAGCGGTCGACGCGAACCTCCTCCACCTTCTTGCCCACCAGCCAGGCGGTGACCGCGCCGGGGCCGCCGATCTTCTTCATCAGCACGTCGGCGGCGGTGTTGTCGGAGACCCCGGTCGCGGCTGTCAGAAGTTCGCGCACCGTGTAGTCGCGCCGGGCCGGATAGGCGTCGGCGATGGGGCTGAGCGGCGGGGAAAGGTCTTCCTCGGCCAGGGTGATGGTGTCGTCCAGCTTCAGCCGGCCGGCGTCCACCTCGGCCAGGACAGCGGCGCCCAGGGGCGCCTTGAAGACACTCTGCATGGGAAACCGGCGTTCGCCGTTGAAGTCCCAGGTCTCGCCGCTCTCCAGGTTCATCAGGCCCACGCCCAGCACGCCTGGCCGCGCGCGCTCGGCGATCGCGGAGACCTCGGTGGAGAGCTGGGCCAGGTTCAGTTGCGGCGTCTCGGACGCGGTCTGTGGAGAGCCGGAGCCGCAGGCGGACAGGGCCAGGGCGACGAAAGCGACGGCGAGGGAGATGCGCATGGATCACCTTAGCGCACACCGGGCTTGCCATGTGGGGCGCAAGAGATTGAAAACGCGCCATGTCCACAGGTTCCCCGCCCTGCATCATCCTGAACGCCCCGCAGCTCGCCCAGAACATCGGGGCGGTGGCGCGCGCCATGGCCAATTTCGGCCTGGCCGACCTGCGCCTGGTCAATCCCCGCGACGGCTGGCCCCAGGAGCGCGCCTGGTCGTCGGCCTCAGGCGCAGAGTGGCCGCTGAACGCCGCCCGGGTCTATGACAGCGTGGAAGCCGCCATCGCCGACCTTCACCTGGTCTATGCGACGACGGCGAGGCCGCGTGAGTTGCAGCTGCCCATACTGACGCCGCGCGAGGCGGCCGGGAACCTGATCCACGAGGTGGCCGAGGGCCGCAAGGTCGGCCTGCTGTTCGGCGGCGAGCGGGCGGGCCTGGAGACCGCCGACATCGCGCTGTGCCAGGCGGTGGTGACCCTGCCCATCGATCCGCGCTTTCGCTCGCTGAACCTGGCCCAGGCGGTGATCATCCTGGCCTATGAGTGGCGCATGACCCAGGCGACGGGCGCGCCGGCCATCTTCCGAGACGCCCCGCCGCCCGCCGAGGCCGCCGCCATGCAGGGCCTCTATGACCACTTCGAGCAGGAGCTGGAGGCGGCGGGTTTCTTCCACCCGCCGGAGAAGAAGCCCTCGATGATGCAGAACCTGCGCTCGGCCCTGGGCCGCGCCCGGTTCTCCGACCAGGAGGTGCGCACCTTCCGCGGCGTGGTCACCGCCCTATCCAAGGGCCGCGGCCGCGCCCTGCACAAGCTGGCCCGCGAGAAGGCCAAGCAAGACACGGAGTAGGCGCCATGGACTTCAAGGCCTTCCTGGACGCCCTGCCGGTTCCCATCCTGCAGGCGCCGATGGTGGGCGCCTCATCGCCTGAGATGGCGGTGGCGGTGTCCAAGGCCGGTGGACTCGGAGCCTTGGGGGCAGGGGCCCTTGCGCCCGCCGACATCGAGCCGGCGGTGGCGGCCCTGAGGTCGGCGACCGACCGGCCCTTCTGCGTGAACCTGTTCATCAACCTGGTGGCCGCGCCTGGAGCCGCCGAGATCGACGCCGCCCTGGCGCGCCTCGCCCCCTGGTACGCCGAACTCAGCGCGCACCTGCCGGCCGCGCCCAATGACTACGCCCCGGACTTCGAGGGCCAGTTCGCCGCCCTGGTGCGGGCCGCGCCCGCCGTCGCCTCCTTCACGTTCTCCATCCTCACCAAGGCCCAGGTGGCCGCCCTGCACGCGGCGGGCAGCTATGTGGTGGGCACGGCGACCAACGTGGCCGAGGCGCGCGCCTGGGCCGCCGTCGGCGCCGACGGGATCAGCGCCCAGGGCGCCGAGGCGGGCGGCCATCGCGGCCACTTCCTGGCGGAGACGGAGGGAAGTCTGGTCGGAACCATGGCCCTGGTGGCCACCATCCGCGCCGCCGTCGACATTCCGGTGATCGCCGCGGGCGGGGTCATGGACGGCAAGGGCGTCGCCGCCGCGCTGGCGCTGGGCGCCGACGCAGTCCAGATGGGCACCGCCTTCCTGCTGGCCGACCAGACGGCCGTGAGCGCGCCTTGGCGGAGCGCCCTGGAGACCGCCGGCGACGACCCCACTCGCCTGACCCGGGCCTTCACCGGCCGCCACGCGCGAGGGATCGAGAACCGCTTCATGCGCGAGATGCGCGGGGTCGAGGACGACGTCCCGGCCTATCCGATCCAGAACCGCCTGACCCAGCCCTTGCGCGCCGCCGCGGCCAAGGCGGGGGAGGCCCAGATGCTGTCCCTGTGGGCCGGCCAGGGCGTCAGGCTTGCGAAGCCAGGCGATGCGGGCGAGATGGTCGGCCAATGGTGGGAGGAGGCCAAGCAGGCCTCCCAGGCCCTCGCCGAACGGGTGGGCCGCTAGAGCCTGATCCGTTGAGGTGGAATCGCTTCGCGATTCCGCCGATGCGGTGGATCAGGCTCCAGATATAAGCGAGAGCATGATTCACGCCTGAGCCGGGACCGCTGCGCGGTTCCGTCTCAAGCGATCATGCTCTAGCGGGAGACGATGACGATGGGCAAGACCGATCTGGCCGCGCTGCAGGCCGCCGCCCGCGACGCCTGGCTCTTCACCCTGCCGCTGGTGGAGATCGCCACCACCCGGGCGCGGGGGCTGGCCAATGGCTCGCCGATGAACGTCTTTGGCCACATGCGCCGGCTGGCCGACCACAATGCGCGGGCGGTCACGACGCCCAACAACGACACCTTCTATTCCACGGCCCAGGTGGACCTGTCGCAGGGTCCGGTGACGATCAATGTGCCCGCCACCGGCGAGCGCTACTTCTCCCTGGCGCTGATGGACGCCTACACCAACAACTTCGCCATCCTGGGGACCCGCACCACGGGACCGGACGGCGGGACCTTCACCCTGGTGGGACCGACCGACGCCGCCGATGGCCCCAGTGTGGTGCGTTCGCCTACCAACCATGTCTGGGCGCTCGCCCGCATCCTGGTGGACGGACCCCACGACGTGGAGGGCGCCAAGGCCGTGCAGCACGGCCTCTCCATGCAGGGGCCCGCGGCGGACGCCCCCGGTCCCTTCGCTCACCGAGGCGCACCCTGGGCGGAGTATTTCGCGACCGCCGCCCAGCTGATGGGGCTGAACCCGCCCCAGGTGCAGGACCGCGCCTTCCTGGCCGGCATGGCGCCCCTGGGCCTCGCCGACTTCGACCCCAGCCGGTTCTCGCCCGAAGAGGCCGCGGCCATCGAGGCCGGGGTCGCCGAGGCCCGCGCCGCCGCGCGCAAGGGCGGGCTGTCGGGAGCAGGCTTCACCGGCGGCTGGTCCTATCCCTCCGCCCGGCTCGGGGACTTCGCCCAGGATTACGGCCTGCGCGCCTCGGTGGCGGTGTCGGGCCTGGCCGCCCTGCCGCCGGCCGAGGCCATGTACATGCGCGCCGAGGGCGACCTGAAGGGGGCGTTGTTTGACGGGACGAAGGCCTGGCGCCTGCACTTCCCGGCGGACGGCCATCTGCCGGTCAATTCCTTCTGGTCGCTCAGCCTCTATGAGGCGACGCCGGACGGGCAGTTCTTCTTCACCGAAAATCCGCTCGCCCGCTACGCCATCGGCGACCGCACCCAGGGCCTGGTCACAGGCCCCGACGGCGCCCTGGACATCTGGATCGGCCACGCCGATCCGGGCGGCGAACGCACCGCCAACTGGCTGCCCGCCCCGGCCGGACCCTTCGCCCTCTTCATGCGGGCCTATCTGCCGAAGACCGAACTTCTGGAGGGCGGCTATCGCCTGCCGCCGGTGGTTTCGGCGTGAGTCTCTTCGCGGGAATCGCCAGACCGGGGGGAGCGGGTCCAGGCGAGGCGCATCAGCCCTGACATGTGTTTCTCTTGTTCAGCTGTGGGTCGCCGCGCCTTGTTAAAAGGGCTTCTCGCCGTTCCACTGGCGAGCTGTAGCGACAATGTCCAAACGGGCCGCCGCCAGATGGCCTTCGTCCCGGATTCACAGCTGGTCGGCCTCGCAGATCAAGCCTGGGCCGAGATGCTTACCAAGACGCCGGTTTCCAGCAGTCCGGCGATGGTTGAACGCTTGGCCAGGGTCGCCGCACGGATCACCGGCGCCTCGACGCGCGACGATCTCACTTGGGAATTCGTCGTCTTCGACTCCCCGGAATTGAACGCTTTCGTGCTGCCGAATGGGAAGGTGGCTGTGTTCAAAGGGATGATGGAGTTCGCCACGACCGACGATGAGCTCGGCGCTGTTTTAGGACACGAAGTCGCCCACGTGGTGGCGCGCCATCCGGCGGAGCGGGTGAGTCAGCAGTTGGCCGCTGAAGTCGGGATGACGTTGGCGCAGATGGCGTTCGGAGGCGAGAACGGCGAGAACGCCCAACTGGTCGCAGGCATATTTGGCCTTGGCGCCACCTACGGCGTTCTGCTGCCTTACTCCCGCACCCACGAGCTCGAGGCCGACCGCGTGGGCGTGGAACTAATGAAGAAAGCAGGGATGGAGCCACTCGCGGCGCTGCGGTTTTGGGAGCGGATGATCGAACGCAGAGAGACGCAAGGCGCTCCGCCAGAAGCGCTTTCTTCTCACCCCGCAGACGCGCGGCGCCTCAACGAGCTCAGAGCTGTACTGGGCGCGTCACTGTAAAAGGCGCGATGCTCGGCCAGACCCTCCCATGATAGCCAACCGGTCGGGAGCAGCCATGGGCAGTTGGCCGGACGGCCGCGCGGCGACGTAGCAATCCGCGGGACTGAGCCCTCGGGCGCCTAGCCGACCAGCCGGATTGACTTACGGGTCCCGTCGCATCATAAACCGCCCCTTCGCGCCGCCGGGTCACCCTGGCGGCTGTGGACACCTATGACGGGTGATCTGGACGCCGCCGTTGAAATCGCACCTTCACTTATGAAGGCGCCGGCCCGGATCGTGTTGAAAGAGCTACTATGTCCAAGCGGCATTCCGCGAAGTACAAAATCGACCGCCGGATGGGCGAAAACATCTGGGGCCGTCCGAAGTCCCCGGTGAACACTCGCCAGTACGGCCCCGGCCAGCACGGGCAGCGTCGCAAGCAGAAGGTCTCCGATTTCGGCCTGCAGCTGCGCGCCAAGCAGAAGCTGAAGGGCTACTACGGCAACCTGACCGAAAAGCAGTTCAGCCGCACCTATGAGGAAGCTGACCGCCGCAAGGGCAACACCTCCGAGAACCTGATCGGCCTGCTGGAATCGCGCCTGGACGCCATCGTCTACCGCGCCAAGTTCGTGCCGACCGTGTTCGCCGCCCGTCAGTTCGTGAACCACGGCCACGTGCTGGTGAACGGCAAGCGCGTCAACATCGCCTCCTACCGCGTGAAGGCCGGCGACATCGTCTCCGTCCGCGAGCGCTCCAAGAACATGGCCCTCGTGCTCGAAGCCCTGCAATCGGGCGAGCGCGACACCCCCGACTACATCGAGATGGACACCAAGGCGATGACCGCCAAGTTCATCCGCGCGCCAGAATTCAACGAGGTCCCGTACCCCGTGAAGATGGAGCCGAACCTGGTCATCGAATTCTATTCGTCCTGATCGGTTTCGACCTACCCGAGTTTGCGAAGGCCCCGGAGCGATCCGGGGCCTTTTGCTTTTGGGCGATCTGTGGCGGAGTGGGGCCATGCATCGTCGTCTTCTGCTGATCGGGGCCTTGAGCCTGCTCGCCGGCTGCGCCACCGCCGCCCCGCCCATCGTCGCCCCCGCGGGGTCCTCGCTTGGAGAGCTGGAGCCGCTCTATTCAGCCAGCGCCGGCCGGGAGGCCCTGACCATCCGGGTCGCCTCCAACGGCTGCACCAAGAAGGAGGACTTCGCTTTCTTCGTGGAGCGGAAGGGGGACGCGGTGACCCTGGCCTTCGGCCGCAAGCGCCTGGACCCCTGCCGGTCCTTCGCCATGGGACACACCGATTTGACCTTCACCTATGCGGAGCTGGGGGTGGCCGGCCGTACGCCGCTGTTCATGCTGAACCCGTTCTACCCATGGACGGGGCCGGGAAGCTGAGTCTCAGATAAACCGGTCGACCATGTCCTGGGGCACCCGCTTGGGGCGGCCGGTGGTGGAGTCGATCAGGCACCACACGGTGACCGCCTGGGCGCACATGGCGCCGTCGGGACCGTCGATGCGGACGTAGCGGTCGAAGCGGGGCCCTTCGGGTTTCTTCGCCACCCAGGTGCGGGCGCGCGCCGTCTCGCCAGGCAGCAGGGCGCGGCGGTAGTCCACCTCATGGCGCAGGACGATCCAGGCCCAACCGGTCTGGTTGGCCGGCGGCTGGCGCGCGGCCCAGTGGGCGGTGGCCATGTCCTGGATCCAGCGCAGATAGACCACGTTGTTGACGTGGCCATTGGCGTCGATATCCGAGGCTTGCGGCGTGAAGGTGGTCTCGAAGACCTGCTGGCCTTCGGGCGGTTCGAGGAGCTGCGCCACCGGCGCTTAGGCCGCGAGGACGCCTTGCTCGATGAGCAGGGGCTTCAGTTCGCCCGACTGGAACATTTCCTTGACGATGTCGGCGCCGCCGACGAACTCGCCCTTCACATAGAGCTGCGGAATGGTCGGCCAGTCGCTGAAGGTCTTGATGCCGTCGCGCAGGGACGCGTCCTGCAGGACGTTCACGCCCACGAAGTCGACGCCCAGATGGTCGAGCACCTGGACCACAAGGCCGGAGAAGCCGCACTGGGGTGACTCGGGCACCCCCTTCATGAACAGCACCACCGGATTGTCGGTGACGGTCCGGGTGATGAACTCGTGGACGGGGTTGGCGGTGGCGGCGTCGGTCATGGGACGGATCTTTCGTCGGAAACTTCGCCTGAGAGCTAGGGAGCCGGGGCGCTCGGGTCAAGCGTCAGCGCGTTTGGCCGCAGGGTCCGAGGGGCGGACAGCGCTTCAAAAATAGTCACTAACGTCTCCATGCCGAGGCTTGCATTCATGGGGCGGGCGGACCATTCCCCCTGCTCGCGGGGAGCCATCCACATATTGACCGATCTCATTCACAAGCGCAGGGCCTGTAGGCTCGTCGGCCTGTCTGTCGTCCTGGCCGCGGTCAGCTCAGGCCAGGCCTGGGCCCAGGGCGCCCAGGTTGACGAACTCGTCGTCACCGGCTTCCGCGCCAGCCTGGCCAGCGCCATCGAGATCAAGAAGACCGAGACCGCCCTCGTCGACGTGATCAACGCCGAGGACATGGCCGACTTCCCAGACCTGAACCTGGCCGAGGCCCTGCAGCGGATCCCCGGCGTCGCCATCGACCGCGACGGCGGCGAAGGCCGCTCGATCACCGTTCGAGGCCTGTCGGGGGATTTCAGCCGCGTCCGGCTGAACGGTCTTGAGGCTCTCGCCACCACCGGGGGCAAGGACACCGCCGGCGGCGCCAACCGCGGCCGCAGCTTCGACTTCCAGGTCTTCGCCTCCGAACTCTTCAACCGCGTGACGGTGCGAAAGTCGCAGACCGCCGAGGTGGAGGAGGGGTCGCTGGGCGCCACCATCGACCTCGACACCGCCCGGCCCTTCGACGATCCGGGCTTCCACGCCGCGGGCGGCCTTCAGTACGGATACAATGACCTGTCGCGGAAGACCGACCCCCGGGTCACCGCCCTGATCTCCGACACCTGGTTCGACGGCAAGCTCGGCGCCCTGGTCTCGGTGGCCTACAGCGCCCGCAACATCCTGGAGGAGGGCGCCACCAGCGGGCGCTGGGAGAACCCCTCGGTCCCCACCAATTCCGGCGGCTGCTTCCTGAACGGCGGCGCCTGCAACAGTCCTGCGGGTGTCTACAGCCCGGTCAACTCGGCCTGGCACGCGCGCATTCCGCGCTACGAGCGCTTCACTCACGACTGGCGGCGGTACGGGACGACCGCGGCGGTCCAGTTCGCACCCACCGACGCCACCACGGTCACCTTCGACGCTATGTTCGCCCTGCTCGACGGCAGCCGGCGCGAAGAGTACCTGACCACCTACCTGACGCGCCTGGACCAGACCACCATCCGCAACCCGGTGTTCGGCGCGCAGAACCAGCTGGTGAGCGCCACCTTCGACGATACCGACATCCGCAGCGAGGTGCGCTACGACGAACTCTCCAGCGAGTTCAGCCAGCTGTCCCTGCGGCTGGATCATGAGTTCAACAGCCGATTCAGGATCAAGGCTGTGATCGGCCAGTCCCGCTCGATCCAGGACAATCCTGTCCAGACGACGGTCTCCTTCGACCGCTACAATCAGGACGGCTACAGCTACGATTTTTCCGGCAGCCAGACCCTGCCGGCCCTCAACTACAATTTCGACGTCGCCGATCCGGCCAACTGGGCGTTCAGCTCCAGCGCGGCCCAGGGCTTCCCGTCCGTGCTGCGCATGCGGCCCAACAAGACGGTCAGCCGCTTCAAGACCGTGGGGGTCGATGGCGAGTTCAAACTCACGGACGGTCTGACCCTGAAGGGCGGCCTGCTGTTCAAGGACTACAGGTTCGTCACCGCCGACTGGCGGCGCAACACGATCAACGGCCTGCAGGACGCGGCGGTCCCGCTGCCGGGGGTCAGCCTGGCGCAGATCAGCACCCTGATCAGCGACTTCGGGCGTGGCCTCGACGCGCCGGCGGGAACCCCTAGCGCCTGGCTGGCGCCCGACGTGAACAAGATCGCCGCCCTCGTGGACCTCTACTGCAACTGCATCAACGCCTATGGCGACTTCCGCGTCAGTTCGGACAACCAGCGGGCCGCCAACCGGGACGTGGGCGAGCGGGACCTGGGCCTCTACGTCCAGGCCGACTTCACGACCTCGGTGTTCGACATGCCGCTGCGGGGCAATGTGGGCGTGAGGCGCGTGGCCACCACCAGCATCGCCCGCGGCTATGTGGGGACCAACTATGTGGCCGTGTCGCGCAAGTACGACGACACCCTGCCGGCGCTGAACCTGGTGCTGGAGCCGCGCGAAGATGTGCTCGTCCGGTTCGCCGCCGCCAAGGTCATGGCTCGGCCGCAGCTGCCGAGCCTGACGCCGGGCGGGTCCATCAACAATACCGCCCACACCCTGACCATCGGCAACCCGCTGCTGGACCCGGTGCGGGCGACCACCTTCGACCTGAGCTTCGAGTGGTATCCCGCCCGCGAGACCCAGTTCAGCGTCGGGTTCTTCCGTAAGGACCTGAAGTCCTACATTCAGAGCTCGGCGGCCACGATGCCCTACAGCGCCACGGGCCTACCGGTCAGCCTGCTGACCACCCGCAACAACCCCGACACCATCTTCCTGGTGACCCAACTGCTGAACACCGAGGGCGGCGAGCTGAAGGGGTATGAGATCAACCTGCAGGGGCCCTTCAGCTTCCTGCCCGCCCCCTTCGACCGGTTCGGCGGCATCGCGAACTACACCCACGCCGACTCCACCGTGACCTACATCACCGACTCCTCGGTCATGCCGGCGGCGACCACGGTCCTGCCCCTGGTGGGCCTGTCGCCGCGCTCCTGGAACGCGACGCTCTATTACGAGGACGCCCGGCTCAGCGCCCGGGTGTCGGCCTCCCATCGCGACGCGTACCTGGCCGCGGTTCCCGGCGGCAACGGCAACGACGCCCGGGGCAAGAACAGCACCCTGAACGTCGATGTCTCCGCCAGCTACCGGCTCAGCGAGCAGCTCAGCCTGACCTTCGAGGGGATCAACCTCACCGATGAATTCGAGGACCGCTGGATCTCCATCGAGCGCCGCAATTCCGAGGACTACACGCACACCGGCCGGCAGTATCTGGTCGGCGCGAGGTATCGGTTCTGATGCCGGGAAAGGTTCGCATCGGGCTGATCGTCGGGAACGATACGGACCGCGCGATCGAGTTCGATCAGGCCGTGAACGTGAGCCTGCGGGGGAACAACGACGCCGACCTGGTGCTCAAGCTGGCCTTCGACGAGGACGAGTTCGACTGGACCCGGCTGCACATGACGCCGAGCTACTTCCGCAAGACCAAGCGGTGGGAGACCTCCAAGGTCGACGTCCTCTGGAACATGGTCTCCGACGCCGACCAGCATCCGGGGACGCTGGCGGTGATCGAGAAGTTCACCGACCAGTGCGACCTGCCGCTGATCGACCCGGCGGCGGCGATCCTGCAGACGCGGCGGCACGACGTGGCGCGGCGTCTGGCCGGCATCGAGCATATTCACATGCCCAAGACCCTGCTGCTGCGCAATCCGACCCTGGAGCGGGTCCGGCGTCAGGCGGAGGCGGCGGGCTTCCGGTTCCCCGCCATCGTCCGCCGCACGGGCACCCACAATGGCCAGATGCTGGGGGTATTTCAGTCTCCGGAAGAGATCGAGGGCGTCTATGGGGACCGGCGCAACGAGTACTATCTGACGGAATTCGTCGATTTCCGCTCGCCGGACGGCGGCTATCGCAAGACCCGGTTCTTCTTCGTCGGTGACGAGATCGTCCTGCGGCAGCACGTGGTCTCGGAGACCTGGAACATCCACGGCCGCTCGGGCCGGGGGATGGCCGATCATCCCGACCGGCTCGCCGAGGCCCAGACCTGGGTCGGCGGCGGCTTCGCGGGCCTGCCGGCGACCGCGCGGACCGCGCTGCGGGCCATCGGCGATCAGATCGGCCTCGACTATTTCGGTCTCGACGCCAGCCTGGACAGCGAGGGCCGGGTGCTGGTCTTCGAGGCCAACGCCACGATGAACTTCCTGCCGCGTGCCGGCCACATGCGGGGCCGCAGCGCCGCCGCCCTGGCGCCGATGGTCGCGGCGGTGCGCAAGCTCCTGCTGGCCAAGGCCGCTCAGCGCGCGACGAAGACGTAGCGCGCCTTGCCGTCGGCGCCCGGCTCCCGGTCCGCCCGGGCCAGCCTGGCGAACTCGACGACCTCGAACCCGCCCGCGGTCAGCAGGCCGGCGATGGCCTCGGGGGTCGCCAGGTCCCAAAGACGGTCCGTGCGGTGAGCGGCATAGACCCGCAGCAGGGCGTCGAATTCGCCGGGCGCGCCAGGGGTAGGGACGCCTCGCGACGCGAGCCGCGCCAGGGTCCGGTCCACCCAGGCCGCCTCGTCGTCCGCCGCCTCATCGCGCGCGGCCTCGCCGACGGTCCGGGCCACCAGGATCAGACGCCCCCCGGGCGCAAGCGCGCGGCGCAGCCGTTTCAGCACCTCCACGCGATCGCCCGCCGGGACATGGGCGATCATCAGGTGAGACAGGATGAGGTCCCAGCGCGCGACATGGTCGAGCCGGGTCAGGTCGAGCTGCTCTGTCAGCACGTCTGTCTCCGCGTAGGGCTCCAGCTCGTCGATCACGGCGAGCGGCGTGCGGCAGAGATCGGCCACCAGGATGCTGAGCGGCATGCCCGACGCCGTCCGGACCACCAGGTCCAGCAGGGCCGGGTCCGCCGCGCCGGCCACGAGCACATGGGCGCCGGGTGACAGGGCCGCGGCGATCTGTGGGGCGAGGCCCTGCTCGTCGGAGGCCAGGCCCGCGTTCAAGCCGGCGGCCCGCAACGACCCCCAGACCTGGTGATAGCCATCGCAGGCCACGCAGTGCGTCGCCCCATGCCGCCAGCCCGCCCGGGCCAGGCCGATCAGGTCGTGGGGCGAGAGTGAGGTCCCGGTCACGGTTGAAGTCGCTCCAAGGCGAGGATGGCGCCGACGGTGAGCCCGGCCACGAGGGCGGCCTTCCTGTAGCCGACGCCGGCCCTCAACACCAAGGCCAGGCAGACCATCGCGCCGGCGGCCAGGGGCAGGCTGATCAGGCCTGTGACGCCGAGGGCCGCGACGAACAGGGCCAGCATCGGGGCGTCCGGCGCGTCGGGCCAAGGTGTGACCGCCCGGTGGGGCCAGACGCGGAGCGCCGCGAGCGCGGCGGCGCTCAGGGCCAGGCCCCCCGCGACATAGACCATGCCCGCCGCCGGGGCGGCGAAGGTGGTCGCCTGCCATAGGGCGAGGGCGGCCAGTAGCGCGATCACGGCGATGGCGTGCGGCGTCAGCCGGGTGCCGACCTCCCTCGCGCCGGGTCCGGACCTGAAGCGCGTCCAGGCTGAACCGAGGATCACGGCGGCCGCCAGGCCAAGGATGATCAGCACGCCGGGACGGGCCAGAGCGCTCCAGCCATAGATCATGGCCGACCGGGTGAGGCCCAGTTCCAGGCCGGGACCGAGCACGAACCCCAGCAGCAGGGGCGCGCGAGGCAGGTTGGCGGACTTGAGCAGCAGCCCCAGGGCCGAGAAGACCAGGAGCTGCGCCACGGTCGACACGCCGGGCTGGGTGAGCGCCGTCGCCGCCAGGGCGGCAGCCAGGGCCACGGGGGTCACCTGCTCGCGCCGGAGGCTGGCGAACCGCGCCATGGCCGGCGCCAGCAGCAGGCACAGGGGCACGGCCAGGAGGTTGGAGGCGATGTTGGACCAGCCCAACAGGAAGATGAACTCCGGGGCCTTGGTCAGCATCCGGGGGCCGACCTCGATGCCCAGGGTGGCGAAGGCCGCCAGCAGGATGCCCATGCCCGAGGACCCCGGAATGCCCAGGAAGAGGGTGGGGACCAGGGACCCGCCCTCCTTGGAATTGTTGGCCGCCTCCGGGGCGATCACCCCGGCGATGGCGCCTTCGCCATAGGGGATGGCCGAGGCGTGGGTCTGGCGGGCGTGGCCATAGGCGATCCAGACAGCGGCGCTGGCGCCCAGTCCGGGAATGAAGCCGACCACCACGCCGATGATCGAGCTGCGCAGCAGGATCCAGCGATGCTCGATCACCTCGAGGCAGCCTTTCAGCACGCCGTCCAGGCGCGTGGGTGGCGGGGGCTCGGCTTGCGGCGCGGGTTCCCGCGCGCAGAGCTCCGGGACGACGAAGAGGCCGGTGACCAGGGCCGCGGCGTTGACGCCGTCCCACAGCGTGAGGAGGCCGAGGGTAAAGCGCGGTGTTCCTGAGAAGGGGTCGATCCCGACGCAGGCGATCAGCATCCCCAGGGCCACCGCCATCAGGCCCCCCGCCAGCCAGCCGCCGGACAGGGCGGCGATGGAGAGTAGACCCAGCGCCGAGAGGGTGACGATCTCCGGAGCGCCGACATGGGTGACGAGGACGAGCGCCAGCGGGACCGCCAGGAACAGGAAGAGGGCGCCCACCAGCCCACCGAAGGCCGAGGCGCTGAGGGTGGCGCCGATGGCCCGGGCGGCCTGGCCGCGGCGCGCCATGGCGTAGCCGTCGATGGCGGTGGCGGCCTCCGTCGAGGAGGTGGGCGTTCCCAGGAGAATGGCGGGGATTGAGCCCGAGGTGTGCACCACCGAGTGGAAGGCGATCAGGAACACCGCCCCGGCGCTGGGACCGAAGCCGATGGCGATCGGGGTCACCAGGATCAGACCCGCGCGGCCGTTGACCCCCGGTGTCAGCCCCGCCAGCAGGCCGGACAAGGCGCCGGCCAGCAGGGCTGCGAACACCATGGGCGACGCCAGCAGTCCCAGCAGGGCTTCGATCCCCGCAGGCATCAGGCGCGCGCGGCGGCCACGGCGCGTTGCAACGCGGGTCGGACGGGTGCGGCGGGATCGAACAGCCGGCCCAGGGTCGCCTCGACCTCGGCGCCAGCGACCTGTTCCAGGGCGAACCCGCGCTGCGAGGCCGCGGCCCGGAACTGAGGATCGGCCACCACCTGGTCCAGTCGCCCGCGCCACGCCGCCACGGCGGCGGCGGGGGTCGCCGGGGGCAGGGCGAACATGCGGCCGAGGCTCGCGGTGGCGGCCACCAGGGCCAGCAGGGGCGCCGAGTCAGATCCGCCGGCGACACGGGCCAGGCTCGGCGCCTGGGCGGCGGCTGGAACCGCGATGTCGTTGAGCCGCAGCAGCACCTGGGCGCCCGGAGTCTCGAGCAGGGGGCCAAGGCTGGCCAAGTCTCCCACCACGCCGTCGGCCTCCCCCGAGAGGACCGCCAGGTTCCGGGCGCCGCCGCTGTATCCGGGGACCGCCTTGAGCCGGGCGCCGGTGAGGTGGCTGATGATGTGCGGCTCCACATAGCTGGACCCGGACACGGTCGACGCCGCGAGGATGAGCGGCTGGGTCCGGGTGCGAAGCTGCGCGAAGGCGGTGACGCCGCAGCGACCGTTGACCACCAGGACCCGGCGGTCCGCGCCGACCCCGCCGATCCACCGGAAGCGGGTGAGATCGAGCACCCCCTGGGTGGCCGCCAGCAGGTTCTCATAGATCAGCGGCGTGGGCAGGAAGGCGATCACCGACCCGTCGTCCGGCGCCTTCGAGAGCGCGCTGGCCGCCAGCCGGCCGCCGGCGCGGCCGTCGTTCTCGGCCTGGATCGCCTGGCCGGTGAGCCGTTGCAGGTGCTGGGCGAACAGGCGGCTGAAGCCGTCATTACCCCCGCCCGCTGCGGTGCCGATGATCAGCCGGACGGGGCCTTCCGAACGCCGGGGCGCGCACGCCGCCAGGCCGGAGGCCGCGCCAAGCGCGAGAAATCCGCGCCGCGTGACCTGCTGGGTAGGCCACTGAGTTTGCAGCACGAGTCTCTCCCGACAACGGGGCATCATGCGCGCGCCGGCCGGGAATCTCAACGCGCCGCAGGCCGGTCAGGCGCGTCGCTGCTCGTTGTTGTCAGCGCTGAAGCGGGCCATCTCGATCTGGGCGGCGACCCCGGTGGGCAGGTCCTTGTCGGTGATCAGGGCGAGGCGCTCGATCGCCTCGGTCCGGAACTGCTCCACCTGGACCGACGCGAAGGCGGGCTCGGTGAGAGCGTAGGCCAGGCATATCTCTTCAGCCGACCAGCCGTGGGTCTGGTGCAGGAAGGCGTAGGTGCCCGCGCCGGCCAGGGGCTCGGCGCGCTTGAAAAGGCTGGTCCTGATCGAACCGCCACCACCCGCCGGCCGGCACAGGGCGGCCGGGAAGGGGTCATAGGCGATCATGGTCATGTCGCGGGCCGAGGCGTCCTTGATCCGCCGGCGAGCCTTCCAGTCAGACACCAGGTTGAAGGGGGTGGCCAGGACGTCGAAGAGACCGCTCTCGAGACAGGCCTCGATGCTGTCGCCGTCCCCCACCACGCCCATCTGCAGAACCAGGCCCGCGGCCCGGAGGTCGGCGAGGTAGCCATGGCCGTCGGGGGCCAGGGTCTCGAAGGCCGCCTCGTCCAGCATCAGGACGTCGAAATAGCCGGCCCCGGTCTTGGCCAGGCCGCCGCGTACGCTGTTGGAGATGGCCTCGGCGGTGAGCACTTTGCGAGAGTCACCATGGATGCGCCAGCCAATGGCGATCAGCCGCCGCTCCACCGCGCGCAGCGCCTCGCCGAAGCCCAGGGCCATGATGTCGGAGCCGGCGGTGATCTCGAAGCAGTTGACCCCGCTCTCCATGGCGCCGAACACCAGGGTCCGCCACGCGTGCGGGGTGGTCATGTTGGGGGCTTCGCGCAGCAGCAGGCTGATGGCCGAAACCGCCTTGCCGCTGGAGCCGAAGGGGCGGTAGCGCATGGCGGCCTAACCTGGCGCCTGGGTCTCGAGCGCGAGCGCGTGCAACTCGCCGCCCATCTTGCCCTTGAGGGCGGCGTAGACGAGCTGGTGCTGCTTGACCCGCGACAGGCCCGAAAAGGCCTTCGAGACGATGCGGGCGCGATAGTGATCGCCGTCCCCGGCCAGGTCCTCGACCTGGATCTCGGAGTCGGGGAAGCCTTCGCGAAGCGCGGCCTCCAGATCGGTGATGGGCATTGGCATGGGAATCGCGCCTCTCAGGACATCGTTTCTGCGCTAGAAAGCTTAACAAGCCTTGGATTGGTGGTCTGTTTCATGCTGCGCATCGTCGCAATCGTCTGGGCGGCCCTGAGCCTGGCGGCCTGCGCGGTGGTCAGCTCGGATCGGCCGCTGTTTTCGGCGTCCGATGCGGCCGGCGCGCCGATCCTGAAGCCGGGCCTCTGGGCCATGCCGGTGGGCGATTGCAGGTTCAGCATGAGGGGCTCGGCCCTGAAGTGGCCCGATTGCGCAAACGGCGCCTATGTCGGACCATCGGCCCTGGTGGGCGGCAAGCGCGACGCCTCGGGCGCGTTCTCCGAAGCCGTGAACTACCGGCTGGCGATGGGGGACCCCGCCATCCTGCAGATCGAGGCGCCGGCCGACCGCGCGCCGGGCGATCCGAAGGTGATCTATCTGGGCGTCAGGCCCCTGGCCGCCGATGGCGACGGTCGGGTCACCAAGACCCGGGTCTGGCTGGCCCTGTGTTCCAGGCCGCCGCAGCTGGACGTTGGAACCCTGTCCAGACCGGCCAAGCTCCCGCCCGGCCTGATCGCCATCAAGGGCCGCGAGGAGTGTCTGGCCCGCACCCAGACCGCTGTCCGCAACGCCGCGCGCCAGAGCGAGGCCTGGGCGTTCGGCGGCGGCGGAGAGGATTTCGGACTGGTCGCCCGCTGGATCCGCGACGGCGACAGATAGGCCCCTCCTGAGGAGGGGCCCCGCCGTCTAGTCGACGATCGCCGAATAGATCAGGCTCTTCAGCTGGCCGCGGAAGTTGAAGGTGCCCGACGGCATGAGCTGGGTCATGAAGACCACCGAGAGGTCTTCCTTGGGATCCACCCAGAAGATGGTGGAGGCGGCCCCGCCCCAATAGTAGTCGCCGGTCCCGAGTGTGGCGGTTTGAGTCTGGCTCATGGTCGAGGCGAAGCCCAGGCCAAAGCCCACCCCCTCGTTGGCGGTCTCGGAGAAGCCGCCGATGGCCAGCTGGGTCAGGTCCTTGCCGCCCGGCAGGTGGTTCATGTGCATCATTTCCAGGGTGCGCGGGCCGATCACGCGATGACCGTCCAGCTCGCCGCCCCGGCGCAACATCTCGCAGAAGCGCATGTAGTCGGCGATCGTGCCAGTCAGGCCGCCGCCGCCAGACTTGAAGCCCGGCTCCTTGGCGAAGGCGCTGGTGGCCGGATCATCGATCACCTTCAGCTTCTTGTCGGGACCGCGCTGATAGTTGGCGCAGAAGCGGTCGATCTTGTCGGGGGCCACGAAGAAGGAGGTGTCCTTCATGCCGAGCGGGCCGAAAATCTCTTCCTGCAGGTACTGGGCGAAGGGCTTGCCGGACACCACCTCCACCAGGGCGCCGCAGATGTCGGTGGCCAGGGAGTACATCCAGCGTTCGCCGGGCTGGTACAGCAGCGGCACCTGGCCGAGCTTGTCCAGAAACTCCATCATGGTGTCGTTGGACCCGGCGCTGCGGACCTTGAGGCCGCGATAGATCTTGTCGACCGGGTGCTGGTCGCCGACGCCGGGCAGGCCGCCGCCGTAGGTGAAGCCGCCGGTGTGAGAGAGCACGTCCTTGAAGGACACGGGCCGCTTGGGGGCCTCGGTGACCATGCTGTCGCCCTCGCCCGAGACCCACACGCGGTGGTTCTTCCAGGACGGGACAAAGCGGCTGACCGGGTCGTTGAGCTGGAAATAGCCCTTTTCGTACAGGGTCATCAGCGCGATCGAGGTGATCGGCTTGGTCATGGAATAGATGCGGAAGATGGCGTCATCCATCATCGGCTTGTTGCGCTCCAGGTCCATGGACCCGAAGGACTTCAGATAGGCCTGGTGGCCATGGCGCGCGACGGCGATCTGGCAGCCGGCGATCTTCTGCGGGCCGATATAGTTGCGCTCGATATGGTCGGTGATGCGTTCGAGCCGACCGGCGTCGAGCCCGGTCCACTGGGATTGGGCGTCCATGAATAATTCCTCCGAAAATCGCGGTTGTTCTAATTGGCGCCATCATGAGCGGAGACCGCAGCCCCGCCAAGAAAATCCTGACGCTGGGGCAGCCGGTTGCGCCGGGCCGCCCGTCGCGCGATGACGATGGGAACAAGGAAAGAGGAACCGCCGATGCAAGCGCTCTACGACCTGGCCGAAACCGTCGGCGCCAAGCTGAAGGAGGCCAAGCAGACGGTGGCCGTCGCCGAGAGTTCCTCGGGCGGTCTGGTGTCGGCGGCCCTGCTCAGCGTCGCCGGGGCCTCGGCCTACTATCTGGGCGGTGGGGTGGTCTATACCGGGAAGGCCCGCATGGTGCTGATGGACCTGCCGCGCGAGGCGGTCGCCGGCATGCGCTCGGCCAGCGAGCCCTACGCCATGCTCCTGGCCCGCACGGTGCGCGAGCGCTTCGGGGCCACCTGGGGGGTGTCGGAGACCGGCGCTGCGGGCCCCAACGGCAACGGCTATGGCGACGCCTCGGGCCACACCTGCATCGCCATCTCCGGCCCTATCGAGATGGCCATGACCATCGAGACCGAATCCGACGACCGCAAGGCCAATATGGAGGCCTTCGCCGCCGCCGTGCTGCGGATGCTGGAGCGGTCGCTGTCGGAGTAGCCTAGCCCATATAGCCTGGCATCCAGCCCTCGTGGCCGGCCCGCAGGTCGGCCAGCGAGAGGCTGAAGATGCCGGCGCAGGCCAGGGCCTTGCCGTCGGCGTGGCCGACGACCTCGCCCGCGACGCCGGCCGCGTGGGCCGCCTTCAGCAGGGCGATGGGGTCTGCGACCGCCACCAGATAGCGGGCCTGATCCTCGCCGAACAGCAGGGCGTGGTCGGGCAGCCTGGAGGGAAGCTCCAGGGTGATGCCGATGTCCGAGGCCAGGGCCATATCGGCGGCCGCGGCCACCAGCCCGCCATCGGAGAGGTCGTGGACGACCGTGATGCGGCGGGCCTCGATCTGCGCGCGGACGAAGTCGCCGATCTGGCGCTCCATGGCCAGGTCCACCGGCGGCGGGGCGCCGTCCTCGCGCCCCAGGATTTCGCGCAGGTACATGCTGGCCCCGAGTTCGCCGCGGGTCTCGCCCAACAGCACCAGGGTGTCGCCGGGCTTCATGCTGGAGAAGTCGGCGCGACGCGTGGAATCAACCAGGATGCCCACCGCGCCGACGGTCGGGGTCGGCGGAATGGCCGCGCCATTGGTCTCGTTGTAGAGGCTGACATTCCCGCTCACGACCGGGAAGTCCAGCACCCGGCAGGCCTCGGCCATGCCGTCGATGGCGCGGACGATCTGGCCCATGATCTCGGGGCGCTCGGGGTTGCCGAAGTTCAGGTTGTCGGTGATGGCGATGGGGTCGGCGCCCACGCAGGTCAGGTTGCGCCAGGCCTCGGCGACGGCCTGCTTGCCGCCTTCGTACGGGTCGTTCTGCACATAGCGCGGCGTACAGTCGGAGGTGACGGCCAGGGCCTTCTTCGTCCCGTGCACGCGCACGATCCCGGCGTCGGCGCCGGTGGCGCTGTCCTCCAGGGTGTCGGCCATGACGTGACGGTCATACTGTTCCCAGAGCCAGCGCTTGGAGGCCATGTCCGGGGCGCTCATCAGCTTCAGCACGGCCTTGCCGTAGTCGGCGGGCTCGGGAATGTCGCGGGCGTCCAGGCGCGGGTGCAACTGCGGCTGCACCCAGGGGCGGTCATAGAGCGGGGCGTCCTCGGCCAGGGGCGCCAGCGGGATGTCGCAGACGATCTCGCCCTTGTGCTTCAGCACGATGTGGCCGGTGTCGGTGGTCCAACCGATGACGGCGGCGTCCAGGCCCCACTTCTCGAAGATGGCGTGGCCGTCGTGCTCGCGGCCGGGCTTGAGGACCGCCAGCATGCGCTCCTGGCTCTCCGAGAGCATCATCTCATAGGCGCTCATGCCCTCTTCGCGCTGGGGCACCATGTCGAGGTCGAGCTCGATGCCCACCTGGCCCTTGCCGGCCATCTCCACGGAGGAGGAGGTGAGGCCCGCCGCCCCCATGTCCTGGATCGCGGCCACGGCGCCCGAGGCCATCAGCTCCAGAGTCGCCTCGATCAGCAGCTTCTCGGCGAAGGGGTCGCCGACCTGGACGGTGGGGCGCTTCTCGTCGGAGGCGTCGTCAAATTCCTGGCTGGCCATGGTGGCGCCGTGGATGCCGTCGCGACCGGTCTTGGAGCCGAAATAGACCACCGGCAGGCCTGCCGCCGGAGCGGCCGAGTAGAAGATCTTGTCGGCGTCGGCCAGGCCCACGCACATGGCGTTGACCAGGATATTCCCGTCATAGCCCTTATGGAAATTGGTCTCGCCGGCCACGGTGGGCACGCCCACGCAGTTGCCATAGCCGCCGATGCCGCTGACCACGCCGGCCACCAGCCGCTTGGTCTTGGGATGGCTAGGATCGCCGAAGCGCAGGGCGTTGAGCAGGGCGATCGGCCGCGCGCCCATGGTGAAGACGTCGCGCATGATGCCGCCGACGCCGGTCGCCGCCCCTTGGTAGGGCTCGATATAGGAGGGGTGGTTGTGGCTCTCCATCTTGAAGATGCAGGCCTGGCCGTCGCCGATATCCACCACGCCGGCGTTCTCGCCCGGACCGCAGATCACGCGGGGACCGGTGGTGGGGAACTTCCCCAGGTGCTTGCGGCTGGACTTGTAGGAGCAGTGCTCGCTCCACATCACCGAGAACACGCCGAGCTCCACCGGATTGGGCTCGCGGTTCAGGCGTTTGACGATGAGGTCGTATTCCTCGGGCTTCAGGCCGTATTCGGCGGCCGTCTCGGCCAGGGTCTTCACAGGCTGGGCGCTCATGGCGCGCCTTCTAGCCGGACTCGGGCGCGCAGGCGATAGGGGCGGGCGATTCCCTGCGCGTCCCGCCGCCGGCAGACCGTCACCGGCTGAGGCGATCCCGCCACCCGCATCGCCGCGCCGCCGCCTCCGGGACGCCGGCAGTCGCGCCGATTGTCGCGGCCCCGCGTCCTTAATGCGGCCTTAACCCTCGCGGCCCAGCTTCGCCGGATTACTCAGTCTGGGTGTATTTCCGCCATGCCGCGTACGATCGACGACCGCCTCCGTTTCATGAAGTTGGATGGGGCGGCCCGCGCCCGTGTGCAGAACCTGAAGCCGGTCGTCATGAAAGCCCTGCCCGCGGCCCTGGACGGCTTCTATGACCAGGTGCGGGCGACGCCGGAGACTCGCGCTCACTTCTCGAGCGAGGCCCATATGACCGCGGCCCAGAACCGGCAGCTCGGTCACTGGGACATGATCTCCAGCGGCCAGTTCGACGACGCCTACGCCAAGGCGGTCACCAAGGTGGGCGAGGTTCATGCCCGCATCGGGCTGGAGCCCAGCTGGTACATCGGCGGCTACGCCCTGGTGCTCGAGTCCCTCCTGGCCAAGGTTCTGGAGGCTCGCTGGCCGAAGGGCGGCTTCGGCGCGCGCGGGCCGGACGTCAAGACGGTGGCCGCCGAGGTGGGCGCCCTCACCAAGGCGACCTTCCTGGACATGGACATCGCCATCTCCGTCTATCTCGAGGCCCTGGAAACCAAGCGGGTCGAGGCCGAGAAGGAGCGCCGCGATAGCGAGGAACAGCAGAACCGGATGGTGGAGGCCCTGGCCGACGGCCTGCGCCGGCTCGCGGGCGGCGATCTCACCGCGAGCATGGCGGGCTCGGTGGAGCCTCGCTTCCAAACTATCAAGGACGACTTCAACAAGGCTATCTCCGGGCTGCGGGAGGCCATGACCGCCATCTCCACCTCGACCTCGGCCGTGCATGGCGGGGCCGAGGAGATTTCCTCGGCGGCCGATGACCTCTCGCGTCGCACCGAGCATCAGGCCGCGAGCCTGGAGGAGACCGCGGCGGCCCTGGACGAGATCACCGCCACCGTGCGCCAGACGGCCTCGGGGGCGAGGGCGGCGTCGGAGGTGGTGCTTGCCGCCCGCGGCGACGCCCAGACCAGCGGCGACGTGGTCCAACAGGCCGTCTCGGCCATGAGCGAGATCGAGCAGTCCTCGACCCAGATCAGCCAGATCATCGGGGTGATCGACGAGATCGCCTTCCAGACCAACCTGCTGGCCCTGAACGCCGGGGTCGAAGCCGCCCGTGCGGGCGAAGCCGGGCGCGGCTTCGCCGTCGTCGCGTCTGAGGTGCGAGCCCTGGCCCAGCGCTCGGCCGAGGCCGCCAAGGAGATCAAGACCCTGATTTCGGCCTCCAGCCAGCAGGTCAATTCCGGCGTCCAGCTGGTGGGCCAGACCGGCGAGGCCCTGCAGCGCATCGTCGACCGGGTCGCGGAGATCGACGGTATGGTGGGCGAGATCGCCGCCACCGCCCAGGAGCAGTCGGTGGGCCTGGCCCAGGTCAACACCGCCGTGAACCAGATGGACCAGGTCACCCAGCAGAACGCCGCCATGGTGGAGGAGACCACCGCCGCGGCCAGCAGCCTGAAGGGCGAGGCCGGGGAACTGACCCGGTTGATCGCCGGCTTCCACACCGGCGCCCCAGCCGCCGCGCCCACCGCGGCCCAGCGGCGTCGCGCGGCCTGACGTCTCCGAGTACTCCCCACGCCGCGCCTGAGGGACGATCTGCACCGCGGCGTTGACTGCCGCGCGGGGAAGGCGGTCATCTGGCGCCACAAGCGGCGCGGCGAACGCGCCCGGAGGGACGCGTGATGTCGGGTAAGCTTTCGGCGCTGTGGGGCGCTGCGTTGGTGGGTCTGGTGCTGGCCGGGGGCGCCCAGGCCGCGCCGGCCTACAAGGCGAAGATCTCGCGCACCGCCTATGGCATCCCTCACGTGGAGGCCGCCGACTATCGCGGGATCGGCTACGGCCAAGCCTACGCCTTCGCCCAGGACAATCTCTGCCTGCTGGCCGACAAGGTGGTCACGGTGAATGGAGAACGGTCGAAGTACTTCGGCCCCGACGGCGCCACCACAATAGCGTTCGCCGAGACCAAGAACCTCGAGAGCGACTTCTTCTTCCACGCCAATCTCGACGTCGCGGCGCTGAACACCAATTTCGACAAGCTGTCGGCGGACTACCGCAACATGGTCCTGGGCTATGTCGCCGGCTACAACCGCTTCCTGCGCGATACGCCCAAGGCCAGCCTGCCGGCTGCGTGCCGGGACGCCGTCTGGCTCCGGCCGATCACTCTCGACGACATGCTGCGCCTCAATGAGGAGCGGATGATCCAGGCCAGCGGCGGGGCCTGGCTGCGCCAGGTCAATGCGGCGGCGCCCCCGGCCCTCAAGACGCAGGCGGCCCTCGATGCGCCAGGCCTGCCCACCGAGCCCGAGCAGTTCGGCCTGGGCAGCAACGGCTGGGCCTTCGGCCGCGACGTGACCGCCAACAAGTCCGGCGTCCTGCTAGGCAACCCGCACTTCCCCTGGGAGACCACCAACCGCTTCTACCAGGTCCACCTGACCATCCCAGGCAAGCTGGACGTGATGGGGGTGACCATCGGCGGCGCGCCGGGCATGTCCATCGGCTTCAACAAGGACGTGGCCTGGACCCACACCGTGTCCACCGACCGGCACTTCACGGTCTTCGAACTCAGCCTCGATCCCGCCGATCCCACCGCCTACTACGTCGACGGAAAGCGCCTGACGATGGCCACCAAGGCGGTGACCGTGGAGGTCAAGGACGGCCCCGCGCAAACCCGGATGGCCTATTCGTCGATCTACGGGCCAATGGTGGTGATGCCCCAGGTGGGGGTCGCCTGGACCGCGAAGACCGCCTACGCCCTGCGCGACGCCAACAAGAACAATGTCCGCTCCGGCGACACCTGGCTGGGCATCGCCCGGGCGCGCTCCGTCGGGGAGATCAGGGCCGGCATCACCAAGACCCTTGGCATCCCGTGGGTGAACACCATCGCCAGCGACCGCAGGGGCGACGTGCTCTACGCCGACATCACCGCGACCCCCAACGTGACCGCCGAGCTTTCCAAGACCTGCGCGCCGCCCTCCGGACTGGGAGCCCTGTCGGCCTCAGCGCGGATCTTCGTGCTGGATGGCGCACGCTCGGCCTGCAACTGGCAGGTGGCGGCGGGGACCCCTTCGCCCGGCCTGATGCCGGGGGAGGTGATGCCGGCCCAGGTGCGCACCGACTATGTCGCCAACAGCAATGACAGCTACTGGCTGGCCAACGGCCGTGCGCCCATGGCCGCCTTCCCGCCGATCGTGGGCCCGGCCGCCAACGTCCAGAACCTGCGCACCCGCTCGGGACTGATGGAGATTGAGGCGCGGCTCGCCGGAACTGACGGCCTGCCCGGAAAGAGCATCGATCCGGCGGCGGTCTGGGAGATGCTCTACCGCAACCGCAACCTGGCGGCCGACCTCGCCATCCCAGACCTGCTGAAGATGTGCGCCGAGGCGCCGAGCGGAACCAGCACGGCGGGCAAGGACGTCAGCCTGGTGGACGCCTGCACGGTGCTGGCCCAGTGGGACCGGCGGATGAACGTCGACAGCCGGGGCGCACACTTGTTCGTGGAGTTCTGGCGCAAGGCCGATCGCATCGCCGGCCTCTGGAGCACGCCCTTCGACGCCGCCGATCCGGTCCATACGCCCAACGGCCTGAACACGACCGCTTCGTCCAAACTCAAGACCGCCCTGGCCGACGCCGTCGAACTCTTGGCCACCAAGAACGTCGCCCTCGACGCGCCGTGGGGAGAGGTGCAGTACGCGGTGCGCGGCGACCAGAAGATCCCGGTGCATGGCGGCGAAGGGACCGCCGGCGTGCTGAACGCCCAGCAGTCGGCGTGGGTCGGATCGGGGCTCGTGCCCTTCCACGGCTCCAGCTACATCCAGGTGGTGACCTTCGGCGCCAAGGGGCCGGTGGCCGAGGCGATCCTGACCTACGACCAATCCACCGATCCGGCTTCCCCGCACTATGCGGACCAGTCTAAGCTGCATTCGAAGAAGGGCCGGGTGCGCCTGCCCTTCTCCGCAGCCGAGATCGCGGCGGACAAGGCGCTGAAGGTGACGACGATCGAGGAGTGACCGGTCTCTTGAGCCCGAGCTCGCATTTTGGCGGCGGCCGCGAGACGTGACGGTCCTCATTCCTGGCCAAACCTGCTGGCGGACCGAGGAGGCGCAGCGCGTGGCCGTGCTCATGGACAATGAAAACTACTACGCCGCGCTCAGTGCGGCGCTGCTGACCGCGAACCACTCGATCCATATTCTCGGCTGGGCGTTCGATCCTCGCACCCGTCTCGCGCCGGACGGGATGGAGGGGCCCGATGACCCCGACGAGATCGGCCGAATTCTGGTGGAACTATGCCGCGCCAAGCCCGGACTGGCTGTCCGCATACTTGTCTGGAAGTCTCCATTCGGCGCCCTGGGACATCAGGACCTACGCGGGCACCGCGCCAAGCACCGGTTCGCCAGAACGCCTGTCGACTTTCGTGAGGTGCGCGACCTGCCGGTCGGGGCCTGCCACCATCAGAAGGTGGTGGTGATCGACGATCAGCTGGCGTTCTGCGGTGGAGGCGACATCGCCACAAACCGATGGGATAGCCAAACCCACGGCCACGTCGAGCCCCGCCGAGTTCTCCCCAGTCGAGCGCCCCATCCCCCGCGCCACGAGGTGATGATGCTGGTGGACGGCCGGGCCGCAGGGGCGCTCGGGGAGCTTTTCCAAGAGCGATGGAAGAACGCGACGGCGCAGGACCTTCCTATGAACGGGTCAAGGTTCGAGGCGGCCTGGCCAGCCTGCGCGCCCGCGCACTTCTCAGACGTCGAGGTGGGGATCGTGCGCACACAGCCAGCTTGGCACGGCCGCCCGCTGGTGGAGGAAGTTCGGCGGCTCACCCTGGCCAGCATCGCGAGCGCCCGTCACACGATCTATCTTGAGAACCAGTACTTCACCTCCCACCGCGTGGCTCACGCCCTGGCCGCTCGGCTTCGCGAGCCAGAGGGGCCTGAGGTTGTGCTGCTGGTGACCGGGCGGGCCCCCAGTTGGTTCGATCACCTGACGATGGACTACGCGCGCAATCCGCTGGTCCGGGGGTTGAAGGCCGCAGACGCATTCGATCGGTTCCGGGCGGTGTCGCCCGTGACATCGGCCGGCGCGCCCATCGTCGTCCATTCCAAGGTGGGCGTATTCGACGACCGCATTCTGCGGGTCGGGTCCGCCAATCTCAACAATCGCTCCGAGGGCTTCGACACCGAGTGTGATCTGGCGATAGAGGCCAGGACGAGCACCGACCGCGCGGCCATCGCTGGATTCCGCGACCGACTGCTCAGCCACTATCTCGCTGTCGACGCCGACAGGTTCGCGCGCGTCAGGATCGCCGGCGGTGGCGTCGTGGCCGCCATCGACGCCCTCAACGATGCTGGTCGGCTGGCGCCCTTGGCCATGGGCCCGCCCACATGGTGGGAGGATTTTGTCTCTCGCCGCGGGTTGGGCGACCCCTCGTGCGTGGCGGAAAACTGGCGGCTTCGCAGAGCCGAGGCGTTCGCGTGACCCCTGCTAAGCTCCACCCAGCACCGATGAGGTTGCTGACCTGGAACGTCCAGGCCGGGATCGGCACAAGCCGCTATCGCGACTATCTGCTTCGCGCCCACCTTCAACTTGTGCACGCGCCGTCCAAGACGGCCATTCTTCAGGACATCGCACGAGAGATTTCGCCGTATGACGTGGTCTGTCTGCAAGAGGTCGATCTGGGAGGGCGGCGCGCCGGCTATCGCTCGCAGGTCGATGTCATCGCCGCGCTTTCCGGCCACGCCCATGTGGCCGTTCAGGAAAATCGCAAGATCCCGGGCATTTCGCGGCATGGGAACGCGATCCTCAGCCACTGGCCGATCACACAGGTGCTCGATCTGAAACTGCCCGGACAGGTCGCCGGGCGCGGGTGCCTCGTCGCTGACATTGCGGGCCCTCACGCGGTCACGATCGCATGCCTGCATCTGAGCCTCGGCCGACCTGATCAGGTGCTTCAATTGGCCGCCGTCTCCGAGGCGCTCCGCGGCGCTCGCGCGTGGGCGGCCATGGGTGACTTCAACTGCGTTGGCCATGGCGCGCCGTTGGAGGGGTTCTGCGAGGCCACCGGCGGCCGCCTGCAAAGGCCGGCCTTGCCCACCTTCCCGGCGTGGCGACCACGCTGGGACTTCGATCACATCGTCGCTGGTGGCGACCTCACGGTCACGCACTACGCCTGCGAGCCTGCGACCTTTTCTGATCATCGTGCGGTGTCCGCCGAAGTGACAGTCTGACCGACGGCGCGTGGCTGTCAGCAACCCTTGGGTGGCGCACCCTTCAGGAGTGAACGCGCCTGGCTCATCGCCCTGGCCGACAAGATGGGGGGGCAGGGCTCCGCCGCCGACGACCTGTTCGCCAATCAGTGGGACGATCTCCTGAAGGTGGGCCCCGATATTTCGGAGGTGTCCCTAGGTGCTGCTAGGGAGGTGCTTCGGATGGGTCAGGTTCGCGCGCTCATCAGCCCGGCGACGCCGCGGGCGATGACACCTTCCTCGTCCGTCGGGATCACGAGCACCTTAATGGTGCTTTCGGCCCGACTGATCAGGCGAGCTCCTGCACGATTGGCCTCTGGATCCAGCCGAACGCCCAGCCAACCACAAAGCTCGGCGATGCGTGCGCGGATGGGTGCGGCATGCTCGCCGACGCCGGCGGTGAACACCATCGTGTCGAGGCCGCCCAGAGCGGCAGCCAGCGAGCCGATCTCGCGCGCGATCCGATAGACATAGACCTCAAGCGCTTCCCGGGCCCGAGGCTCGGAACTCGCCAGCAGGGTCACCATGTCGCCGCTGAGGCCGGAGAGTCCCAGGAGACCTGACCGGTGATAGAGCAGATCGCTCACCTCATCGACGCTCATGCCCCTTGCCTGCAAGAGGTACAGGACCACGCCGGGGTCTAGTGCGCCGCTGCGCGTGCTCATGGGCGGCCCGTCAAGGGCGGAAAACCCCATGGTCGTCGCAACGCTTCGCCCCTCCCGCATGGCGCAAAGAGAGACCCCGCTGCCCAGGTGAAGCACGACTGTCCGGCCGCCCGCGCCTGGCCCCTCCTGCGCCCGAAGCGCACTGGCGATGTACTCGTAGGACAGCCCGTGAAAGCCATAGGACAGAACACCGTCCGTGATGAGATCGCGAGGAAGGGCGTATAGGCGAGCGACTTGCGGCTGGTTGGCGTGGAACGCCGTGTCGAAGACCCCAGCCTGTAGCGCCGACGGGAAATGCGCAGCCGCCATGGCGACGCCGCGCAGGTTGAAAGGCTGATGCAGCGGGGCGAGGGGCGCCAGCACCTCGAGGCGATGCAGAGCTGCGGTGTTCAAGATCGTCGGGGCCCGGAACTCGAGCCCGCCGTGGACAACGCGATGGCCTACCGCCGAGACGCCCTCGGTCCACCCGGCCTCCTCTAGCCAGCGAAACGTTCGCTCGAGCACAGCGTCCAACCCTTGCGTGTCCGCCCAGGTCTCATCGGCGAGCACATCCGTACCTGCGCGAACCCGCAGATGGGGCGTGGCTCCAAGCTTTGAGACTTGCCCGACAAGCCGAAGCGGCAGGTCCGCTGTGGCCTCGTAGATGGCGAACTTCAGGCTGGATGACCCGGCGTTAAGTGTCAGGATCCGAGGCGCAGTCACCGAACGTACTTGCTGGGCTTGAGCTGGCTCACCAGGATGGCAAGCGCACAGGATGCCAGACGGGAGGCCTCCGGGTCAGACCGGCTGGTCAGGATAATGGGGACGCGGGCCCCCATGACGATCCCTGCTGACTGGGCGTTGGATAGATAGAAGAGTTGCTTGGCGAGCATGTTGCCGGACTCGATGTCCGGCACGATAAGGATGTCCGCTTGCCCGGCGACGATGGAGTTTATGCCCTTCGTCTTTGCTGATTCCGGGGAGATGGCGTTGTCGAAAGCGAGCGGTCCGTCGAGCTTTCCGCCCACGATCTGGCCGCGCTCCGCCATCTTGCAAAGCGCCGCCGCATCGATGGTGGAGATCATCTTCGGATTCACGGTCTCCACAGCGGAGAGGATGGCGACCTTTGGCTCGGGAATGTCCATCGCGTGGGCGCAGTCGATGGCGTTCTGAACGATGTCCCGCTTGGTTTCGAGGTCTGGTGCGATGTTGAGCGCTGCGTCGCTGACCAGCAACGGGCGCGGGTAGCTTGGCACGTCCAAGACGAACACATGACTCATGCGCCGGTCGGTTCGAAGGCCGGAAGCGCTCGAAACGACAGCATCGAGCAACTCGTCAGTGTGCAGCGCGCCTTTCATGATCGCCGCCGCCTCGCCCTTCGCAGCTAGTTCGCACGCCCGCGCCGCCGCCTCGTGGCTGTGTTGCACATCAATCAACGGCAGGTCGGTGAGGTCCAGACCTGCCGCCTCTGCGGTCGCTCGCATCCGCGCTATCGGCCCGATCAAGATCGGCGCGATCAGGCCTCGGCGAGCAGCTTCTACTGCGCCCGCGAGCGAGAGCGCATCGACGGGATGAACCACGGCCGTCCGGAGCGGGGGTTGAACCTCAGCCATCCGCAGGAGGCGCTCCAGCTGCGTCCCGGCGGATGGCTCCTTCAGGCCCGAGTCTGGCTCACGGATCACCACTTCTTTGCTCCATCGAGTTGATGACAGGTTGTAGCCACCACTGACCACTTAGCAGCAGAGCGGTGGCCTCAACACTTTTACTCTGATTGGCATCATCCCGCGTGGAGGCCGGACAATGTCCTTCACGAGCGCCGCGTCAGCGTGCCGCCCGGGTCAAGGCCGCGACCTGGTCGGAGGTCATGGAGATCACCACCACGGTGGCGCGCGTCTGCCGCTTGGCCGCCTGGTCGGGCAGATCGAGCCAGCGCACATGGGGCGGGGATGGGGGTTGGGCGGCCCAGGCCCCCAAGCCCGTCGCGCACGACAGGGCCGCGACGATCCAGAAGCCGGCCATGGCGCGCGTGTGCGAGGGCTGCGCCTGTTTCAGCATGGCCACCCGGGCCTCCAGCGGATGCCGCGAGGGCGCGGGCCAGTAGCAGCCGAAGGGCAGGGGCGTGGCGGCGAGCTGGGTCTTCAGCATGGTCTGGGCGTAGAGCCGCCGAGCGCCCGGCCGCCGCGCCATCACCGTGGCGTCGCAGGCCAGCTCCTGATCCAGGCGCAGGTGATAGGCGGCGATATGGACCAGGGGGTTGAACCAGTTCAGGCCCTGGAACAGAGCGACCCAAGCGTTGGTCTTTGGATCCCCACGGTCGATGTGGGCTCGCTCGTGGGCGCGGACCAGGGCGCGTTCCTCGGGGCTGAAGCGTGCCTCATGGTCAGCGGGGGTGACGATGCGGGGCGCGATCACGCCCACCACTGCAGGCCCCGCCGCGCCGGCCTTGGCCCGGCGCAGGAACCGCCACTGGCCAAGGCTCATCAGCGCCAGGATCGCCAGCGCCCCGGCGGCCCAGATCAGCGCGGCGCCCGACCCCGCATCCGGCTGCATCAACGCCACCGGCAGGGGGAGGGAGGGGCCGGGCGCGCCAGCGGGCGCCTCGGCCGCCGGAACCAGGCTGGCGCCGAACGCCAGGGGCACGACCAGCCACAAGCGGTAAGCGATCTCGGCGCCGAACATTCGCCGCGCCGGCAGGCGGACGGCGAACACCAGGAGGATGGCAAGGCTGGCGGCGAGGTTGGCGCGCAACAGGTCGGCGATCAGGTCAGTCATCGTCGTCCAGCTCCGCGATCAGCTTCTTGAGGCGTGCGATCTCTTCGGGTTTCAGCTTCCGGTTCTGGGCGAAGTGCGCCACCAGGGGGGCCAACTGGCCCTCGAACAGGCGGTCCAGCAGGCCCTGGCTCTCGTCCTGGACGTAGTTGGCGCGGTCCACGAGGGGCACGTACTGGTGGCGGCCATCGACACGCTCGGACTTGATGGCCTTCTTCTTCAGCAGCCGGTTGATGAGGGTCTTCACCGTCGCCTCGGCCCAGGGCTGGCGGGCGCGGACATCGGCCACGATCTCGTCGGCGGTCAATGGCGTCTTGCGCCACAACGCCTGCATGATCTGACTCTCGGCCTCGGTGATGTTCATGGGACTACGCTTGTAATTTGAGCCGAGGCTACGCCCCTGCCGTCCCAAGTCAAGCAGAGCCGAATTCCGCCAGCGCGACTCTCCGGGTTTGGTAGACTGCGGTTATGTCAAAGCTCGGCTACACCCTCTTCGACACAGCCATCGGCCGCTGCGGCCTGGCCTGGGGCGAGGCCGGCATCGTCGCCGTCCGCCTGCCGGACGCTTCCGACGAAAAGGCGCAGGCGCGCTTCGAGCAGCGCTTTCCCGGGATCGAGGCGCGCGCTCCGACTCCGGACATCGCCAGCGCCATCGACCGCATCCGAGGTCTGCTCACCGGCGCTAAGGACGACCTGGCCGATATCGTGCTGGACATGGGCGCGGTGAGCGACTTCCAGCGGGCGGTCTACGCCATCGGCCGCGCCATCCCGCCGGGGCAGACCCTTACCTATGGCGAGGTCGCCAGGCGCCTGGGCGATCCCACCGCCTCGCGGGCGGTCGGCGAGGCCATGGGCAAGAACCCGTTCCCGATCATCATGCCCTGCCACCGCGTCCAGGGGGCCGACGGCAAGCTGGGCGGCTTCTCCGCGCCGGGCGGCGGGGTGACGAAGCTGAAGCTCTTGGAGATCGAGGGGGCGACGTCGGTCGACGCCCTGCCTCTGTTCGCCGGCCGCTAGGCGCTGGCGAGGGCGCTCTGGAACAGGATCGCGCCGTCGGCGGAGCCCAGCTCGGCCTCGAAGGCGCGGTCGGGGTGGGGCATCAGGCCGAGCACATTGCCCCGCGCGTTGACCACGCCGGCGATGGCGTTGGCCGAGCCGTTGGGATTGTCCTGATAGCGGAACACCACCTGCCCCTCACCCTCGATGCGGGCCAGGGTGTCAGCGTCGGCGAAGAAGTTCCCCTCACCATTGCCCACCGTCATGGTGACCTGGCGGCGTCCGGCATAGCCCGCGGTGAAGCGGGTCTGGGCGTTGGTGACCTCCAGCTCGACCGGCTTGCAGACGTACTTCAGCGCCTCGTTGCGCAGCAGGGCGCCGGGCAGCATGCCGGCCTCGCAAAGCACCTGGAAGCCGTTGCAGATCCCGACGGTGGCCACGCCGCGCTCGGCGGCCAGCTTCACATCGCTCATGATCGGTGACAGCGAGGCCATGGCCCCACAGCGCAGATAGTCGCCGTAAGAGAAGCCGCCCGGCAGGACGATCAGGTCCAGTCCGTGGGGCAGGGCGGTGTCGCCGTGCCAGACCATGTCGACCGTCGCGCCCGTGGAGCGTTCGATGGCGACCTTGCAGTCGCGGTCGCAGTTGGATCCCGGGAAGACGATGACAGCGGCTTTCATGGCGGGGTTCCTAGACCGGTTTGAGCGGGATTTCCAGGCGAAGCGGGGTCATTTGGCGCGCGCCTTGGCGAGCGCCTCGAGATAGGCGACCAGTTCGGCGTAACCCTTCTCGTCGCCATAGGCGCAGCCGGAGTTGGTGACGCCTGCGGGGGTGACTTGCTGCTTCAGGATGGCCGGGTGTCCGGGCGCCCCGGGCTCGGTGATCATGTAGGAGCTCTGGCCGCCGTCGGCGTTGTAGTACCTGAAGGGCTCGCCTCGCTCCTTGACCGCCGGCTTCATGCCCGGCGCGGCCACGATCTGGGCGCTCAGAGCCTCGAAGCCCAGGGCGCAGTCCAGTTTCAGCGGTGGTGGCGCGGGCGCCTCAGGCTCGGCGCAGGCGGAGAGCAGGAGCGCCCCCATCAGCGGGAGCGCCCAGGGCTTCACGCCACCTCGACCCGGTAGCTTTCGATGACCGTATTGGCGAGCAGCTTCTCGCACATGTCCTTGACCTCGCTCTCGGTCTCGGCGGCGTCCTTGCCCTTGAGATCGAACTCGATGGTCTTGCCGACCCGGACGCCTTCGACATGACCCCAGCCGAGGCCGTGCAGGGCGGCCTCAACCGCCTTGCCCTGGACGTCCAGCACGCCGGGTTTCAGGAACACATGAACTTTCGCGCGCACTAGTGCAGGCCTCCTTGGATCACGGTGGGCATCTCTTTCATGATCCCCAGCCGCCGGGCGACTTCGGTATAGCTCTCGATCACGTCGCCCAAATCGCGGCGGAATCGGTCCTTGTCCAGCTTCTCGTTGGTCTGGGCGTCCCAGAGCCGGCAGCTGTCGGGGCTGATCTCGTCGGCCAGGATGACCCGGGCGAAGTCGTTCTCCCACAGCCGGCCGAACTCCACCTTGAAGTCCACCAGGGTGATGCCGACCGCGCCGAAGGTGCCGGTGAGGAAGTCGTTCACCCGCAGGGTCAGGGCCATCATGTCGTCGATCTCCTGGGTCGAGGCCCAGTTGAAGGCGGTGATGTGCTCCTCGGTGACCATCGGGTCGCCCAGCTTGTCGTCCTTCAGATAGAACTCGATGATCGAGCGCGGCAGGGCCTGGCCCTCGGGCAGGCCGAAGCGCTGCGACAGCGAGCCGGCCGCCACGTTGCGGCAGACCACCTCCAGCGGGATGATCTCCAGCTCGCGGATCAGCTGCTCGCGCAGGTTCAGGCGCCGGATGAAGTGGTTCTGGACCCCGATGGAATTGAGCCGGGTCATCACATATTCGCTGATGCGATTATTGATGACACCCTTCCCTTCCAGGACAGCTTTCTTCTGTGAATTGAACGCCGTAGCGTCATCTTTGAAGTATTGTATGAGGGTCCCGGGCTCCGGCCCCTCGTAGAGAATCTTGCCCTTGCCTTCGAAGATCTTCTTGCGGCGGGTGGTCATACGCAGCCTTCTCCACGAGGCGAGGGTTCTGGCCGGAGCCGAAACGAAAAACGCGCGCCGTTGGTCCCAACGCGCGCGATCCCGACTCCAAGCCTCTCGCCGATCTGAGGCTGGCGAAAAATAGACGATCGGCCTGCGCTTCGCAAACGACCATCGGCCCCGCACACGCGCCTTTGCGTTGCGAGCGCGCGCGCCAGGGGATATGCAGCCTCGTTAAGGCCGCATCCCGGAGACCGCATGACCACCTTCAACGACCGCGAACGCGGTTTTGAGAACAAGTTCGCCCTGGATCAGGACCAGGAATTCAAGGCCGGGGCCCGCCGCAACCGGCTGCTGGGGGAATGGGCCGCGGGCCTGATGGGCCTGGAGGGCGAGCGCGTCGCCGAATACGCCAAGGCGGTGATCAAGTCCGACTTCGAGCTGCCCGGCGACGACGACGTGCTGCGCAAGGTGTTCGAGGACCTCAAGGGCTCGGGCGTCAACGTCAGCGAGGGCGACGTGCGCATGAAGATGGACGAGCTGCTGGCCCAGGCCCGCGAAGCCATCCGCACCGGCGCCTAAGGCCACCCCACGATTTCGCACGGCAAGGACGCCGCCTCGCAAGGGCGGCGTTTTTTGTGTCTGCTCTCACGATGACCGCCGAATCGGCCGCCGCCGTGATCGCCCGCCTGGACCTCGCCCCCCACCCGGAGGGCGGCTGGTACCGCGAGACCTGGCGCGCGCCCGCCGCGCCCGCCGACACCGGTGTCAGGAGCCCCGGCACCGCCATCCTCTTCCTGCTGGAGGCCGGCCAGGCCTCCCACTGGCACCGCATCGACGCCACCGAGCTGTGGCTGTTCCAGGCGGGAACGGCGCTCACCCTGAAGACGGCGGCCCATGACACCGGTCCCATCAGCACGATGCGACTTGGGCCCCTGGCCGGCGACGCGCCGCAGGGGGTGGTGGCGCCGGGGGAATGGCAGGCGGCGCAGGCCAGCGCCGAGGGCTGGGCGCTGGTGGCGTGTGTGGTGGTTCCGGGCTTCGAGTTCGCGGGGTTTGAGCTGGCGGCGGCGGGGTGGGCGCCGGGGTAGGGGGCTCGGCGATGTCGTAGCGGGAACACCTTCGAGGCCGGGGCTGGCCCGCTGCGTGGAAGAAGGCTGACCACGAACCCCACGAACCCCACGAACGTGCGCCGTCCATCGCCCCTCCCCGTCATCCTAGGCCTTGTGCCTAGGCCCCCTGTTTCCGGTCCGGGAGAGACGCCGGGTGAGGCGGGGCGATCGATGCCTCTACCTGACTCTCCGGGCCTGCCGAGAGAGGGGTCCTAGGCACAAGGCCCAGGATGACGGGGGGAGTGGGTTGCATGGGGCAGCAACAAATGTTCCTTCTTTGTTCTTGACGGCCTCGCGCGTTTTCGGCATATTCGCGGCATTGGTCAGTGCTGCGCCCTGAGGCGCGGGGGCCGAGGTTTTCCGTTCATAATCAGAGGCTCGGGCGCGGGAGCGCGCGGGGAATTTGGCATGGGTGATGAGCAGCTGCCGCCGATCCTGGAGCGGCGCCATTCCAGCTGGAACATGCCGGGCGATGAGCCGGCCGAGGCGCCGGGCCCGGCGCAGGCGCAGGCCGGCGCGCGGACAGCGCGGCCGTGGCGGCGGTACACCGAGGCGCTGGGGGCGGTGATCTGCCAGCGGGTGGCGGCCGGCGAGAGCCTGTCGGCGATCTGCCGCGACCCTGGGATGCCATGCCGCGAGGCGGTGCGGGCCTGGCGGCGGACCCGGCCGGGGTTCGCGGCGCAGGTGGTCCAGGCCCAGTACGACGGGCGTTCCCTGAGCGGGCGGGAGGGCAGCTACTGCCCCCACGTGGCCGGGCTGATCTGCGACCGGCTGGCCCTGGGGATGAGCCTGCGGCAGGCCTGCGCCCTGGAGGGGATGCCCGGAGAGACCACGGTCTATGGCTGGCTGCGGCGCCACGCCGACTTCCTGGAGGCCTATGGGCGGGCGCGGGTTCTGCAGGCCCACCGGCGCTTTGACCAGGTGTGGGAGATCGCCGAGGCCGCCGACCGCGATAGCGCCTTCCTGGCCAAGGTGCGGATCGACGCCGCCCGCTGGCAGGCCTCGCGCCTGGCGCCCAAGCGCTATGGGCTGAAGGCCGAGCTGGCCGAGGCCCATGAGCGGGCCGCCGAGCCGGCGCCGCCGGAGCCGCCGCCGGAGGACGTGGAGATGATGAATATCACGCTGGTCAGCTACATTCCCGGCGTGCCCGATCGGCTGGTGCGGATCCCACGGGACCGGGATTGAGGGGGGCTTCACGTTCTCGGCGTGCCTGTTCGTGTAGTTCGTGTGGTTCGTGTGGTTCGTGGACAATCTTCTGCGGTCTTGCGGCGTCGCGGCCGAAAGACTTGGAACCACGAACCACACGAACCACACGAACGGTGGGCCAGCCCCAGGCGAGAGCGTCAATCCCGGCTGCGCCGGAGGCGGTGGCGGGGTTGGCGCCAACTGCGGCGCGGCGGAGATCATGGGGCCTCGGGACAAGCCCGAGGATGACGATCTCAAGTTGGATAGGATCGCCGCGCCTTCCCGAAAACCCCGCGCAATTGAGCAGGCTCAAGGATCGCCGGCGGCGGGCGGGTAAGGTGGGGCTGAAGGATATCCCCCCATGCCGCAAGACACCGCCAATTCCCCGGCCAATTCCGCCGCCGATCTCGAGGCGCTGCTGGGCCCGAGCGCCAAGGCCGGGCCGTCGCGGCGGCGGTGGGTGGTGGCCAGCGGGGTGGGGCTGGGGATCGTGGCCCTGGTGGCCGCGGTGCTGCTGTTTCGGTCGATGGCGCCGCCACCGCCGGCCCAGTTCGTGACCACGCCGGCGCGGCGCGGGGACCTGGTGGTCTCTGTGCTGGCGACGGGGTCGCTGACGCCGGTGAACCAGGTGGATGTGGGCTCGGAAGTCTCCGGCACCGTCGACAGCGTGCTGGCCGATGACAATGACAAGGTGCGCAAGGGCCAGGTGCTGGCCACCCTGGACACTTCGCGACTGCGCGACCAGATCGCGCTGGGGGAGGGGGCGGTGGCCGCGGCCCAGGCCAATCTTCGCCAGAACCAGGCCACCGTGACCGAGACGGGCCTGCGGGCCGGGCGGCTGAACCGGCTCTACCAGATCTCCAAGGGCGGCTATCCGGCCAGGGCCGATGTCGATGCGGCCGACGCGGCCCTGGCGCGCGCGCGCGCGGCGGCGGCGGCCTCCTCGGCGGGGGTGGCCCAGGCCCGCGCCAACCTCAACACCAGCCGCACCAACCTCAGCAAGGCCACCATCCGCTCCCCCATCAGCGGTGTGGTGCTGACCCGCAAGATCGAGCCGGGCCAGACCGTGGCCGCCGCCCTGCAGGCGCCGGTGTTGTTCACGCTCGCCGAAGACATGACGCGGATGGAGCTGCTGGTGGACATCGACGAGGCCGATGTCGGCAAGGTCGCCGACGGCCAGGCCGCGGTGTTCACCGTCGACGCCTATCCGGGGCGGAGCTATCCGGCGCGGGTGACGCGGGTGGGGCTGGGCTCCAAGACCACCGAGGGGGTGGTGACCTATACGGGTGTGCTGGCGGTGACCAACGCCGACCTGTCGCTGCGGCCGGGCATGACGGCGGCCGCCGAGATGACCACCTCGCGGCGCACCGGCGCGCTGCTGGTTCCCGACGCGGCCCTGCGCTTCACCCCGCCCGAGACCCGGGCCAAGGGCGCCGCCAGCGTCACCAGCGCCCTGGTGCCGCGCATGCCCCGGATGGGGGGGCGGCCGACGCGGCGCTCCACCGACTCCGCGGCCCAGCAGGTCTGGGTGCTGCGCGAGGGGGTTCCGGTGCGGGTGGCGGTGCGGGTGGGCGCCTCGGACGGGCGCGACACCGAGGTCACCGGCGGCGACCTGAAGGCGGGGATGGCGGTGATCACCGAAACCGCCGCCGCCGCCAAATGACCGCCGCGGCCGGCGGGCCCCCGCTGATCGAACTGGCCGGGGTCACCAAGGTGTTCGGGTCCGGCCCCGGCGCCTTCCAGGCCCTGCGGGGGGTGAACCTGAGCGTGCGGGAGGGCGAGTTCGTCGCCATCATGGGGCCGAGCGGCTCGGGCAAGTCGACGGCGATGAACATCATCGGCTGCCTGGACGTGCCCAGCGCCGGCTCCTACCGGTTCCGCGGCGTGGCGGTGGAGCGCCTGGACCGCAGCCAGCGGGCCCTGCTGCGCCGCCGCCACCTGGGCTTCGTGTTCCAGGGCTACAACCTGCTGGCCCGCACCAGCGCCATCGAGAATGTCGAACTCCCGCTCATGTACCGCGGGGTCTCGACGCCTGAGCGCCGGCGGCTGGCGGCCCAGGCCCTGGCCATGGTCGGGCTGGAGGGCTGGGGGACCCATACGCCGGCCGAGCTGTCCGGGGGCCAGCAGCAGCGGGTGGCCATCGCACGCGCCATCGTCACCCGGCCCACCGTCCTGCTGGCCGACGAGCCCACCGGCAACCTGGACAGCGAGATGGGGCGCGGGATCATGGACCTGATCACCGGCCTCAACCGTGACCAGGGGATCGCGGTGCTGATGGTCACCCATGAGCCGGACATGGCCGCCTATGCGCCGCGCCATGTGCGCTTCGTCGACGGTGTGATCGCCTCAGACGGCGCAGGGGACATCTGATGCTGTGGAGCGCGCTGAAACTGGCCCTGGGCGCCATCCGCCGCAACCTGGTGCGCTCGATCCTGACCGTGCTGGGGGTGGTGATCGGGGTCGCCGCGGTGATCACCATGGTGACCCTGGGCAATGGGGCGACGCTCGCGGTCACCAACCAGATCTCCAGCCTGGGCTCCAACCTGCTGATGGTGCGCCCCGGTCAGAGGATGGGACCGGAGGCGGGCCGCGCGCCGCGCTTCCGCGACGCTGACGTCGCCGCCATCGAGGCCGGGGTCAGCGGCATCGGCGCCATCTCCGGGGTGGAGAGCGCCGGCGCGGTGATCGTCTATCGGGCGCAGAACTGGTCGACCAGCGTGACCGGGGCCGAACCGGCCTATTTCACCGCCCGCAACCTGGTCCTGGCCCGGGGCCGGGTGTTCAACGACGCCGAGGCCCGCGCCGGGCGGCCGGTCTGCGTGATCGGGGAGACGGTGCGCAAGGAGCTGTTTGCGACCGCCGACCCGGTGGGATCGCGCATCCGGGTGAAGGGTTTCGCCTGCGACGTCGTGGGGCTGTTGAAGACCAGCGGCCAGGTCTCGATGGGAAGCGACCCCGATGATGTGGTGATCATGCCCCTGCGGGCCGTGCAGCGCAGGCTGACCGGCGACCAGGACATCGGGTCCCTGGTGATCTCGGTGAAGGCCAGCGACGACACCGACCGGGTGAAGAGCCAGGTCACCGACATCCTGCGCGAGCGGCGCAAGGTGGCCAGCAACGAGGACGACAATTTCAGCATCATGGACACCCGCCAGATCGCCCAGGCGATGTCGGGGACGACCCGGGTTCTGACCCTGCTGCTGGGGGCGGTCGCGGCCGTCAGCCTACTGGTGGGGGGCATCGGGATCATGAACATCATGCTGGTCTCGGTCACCGAGCGGACCCGGGAGATCGGCATCCGCCTGGCCATCGGCGCCCTGGAGCGCGACGTGCTGCTGCAGTTCCTGATCGAGGCGGTGGTGCTGTCGGCCTTCGGCGGCCTGGTGGGCGTGGTGCTGGCCGCGGCGGCCTCGGCGGGCCTGGCGGGGTGGATGAAGGTGCCTTACGTCTTCGATCCGGCGGTCAACCTGCTGGCCTTCACGGTGGCGGCCCTGATCGGGGTGGTGTTCGGCTATTTCCCGGCGCGGCGCGCGGCGCGCCTCGATCCCATCGAGGCCCTGCGGCACGAATAGGGGGCATGGGTATCCCCATGATTGCGGAGGTCAGGTCCTGGGTTGAGTGACTTCTTCCTTCACGCGAAGGAGGTTTCCAGGCACTGAGAGGTGGAACTAAGCTTCGCCGTGGTCTGGGGGGACCACGTCCATGGTCGTCAAACGAGACATCGTCGAAGCAAGGCCCAGCGGGGACCGTCCGCGCGCGGGGGCGGCCCTGATCGTGGCGTTGGGGCTGACGCTTTCGGTGGCGCTAGGCGGGGCGGCCTGGACCCAGGCGGTGGAGGAGAGCGCCGCCCTGGAGGACAGCATGGCGCTCGAAGCAGCGCCCGCCCCGCTGGCGCCGACGCCGGCGCAGAAGGACCCCTGGCGGGGGTTCAATCGCGGATCCTACGCCTTCAACGGGTTCCTGGACCGGGCGCTGGTCGGCCCGATCGCCCGAGCCTACATGAAGATCACGCCCTCGCCGGTCCGCAGGGGCCTGGCGCGGGTGGTGGATAACCTGCGGGAGCCCTCGACGGTGCTCAATGCGGGCCTGCAGGGTCGTCCCAAGCGCGCTGTGGCGGCCGGCGCCCGCTTCGTGATCAATTCCACCGTGGGCGTGCTTGGGGTGTTCGACGTCGCGAGCCGGGTGGGTCTGGAGCGCAGCCGCGCCGACTTTGGTCAGACCCTGGGCCGATACGGCCTGGACGCCGGGCCCTATCTCTACCTGCCGCTGGTGGGGCCGCTGACCCTGCGTGACGGCTTCGGGCAGGTGGTGGACGCCCTGACCGATCCCATATCCCTGGCCACGGGCGGACTTGGCAGCGACTTCGGGGCTGGTCGCCTGGGGGTGACCGCCCTGGACTACAGGTCCAGCGCCGACGCCACCCTGGAGGCGATCGCCCAGGACGCCACCGACCCCTATGCGACGATCCAGTCGGCCTATCTGCAAAACCGGGAGTCGGTGGTGCGCGAGGCCACCGGAGCGGTGGAGATCCTGCCGGACTTCGAGACCCCGCCGGACATCCCGGCGCCCGCCGAGACGGTCGCCGAGACGGTCGCCTTGGCGGCCTACGGCGTCTCAGAGCCGATCTACTAGCGTCATCGCGCGCCCGTCCGCCACCCGAGGAAAGACACCATGCGACCCGCCCCAGCCCGCCGCCACGTCCTTACGCGCCTGGGCGGCGCCATGGCGCTCGCTGGGCTGGCCGCCGCC
>NZ_JAOTJD010000050.1:0-33401 GCF_042714595.1 Phenylobacterium ferrooxidans
CAAACACCAAGGAGACATCTGCAGAATCCGCTTCGACCTAAGATTTCGACTCCAACGCCATATGCGATTCCCCTGCCTGTTTACGGGGGAGGAAAAACGAAAATGCTGCACCTCACACCCCGCAGCAAAACGCCCTCCCCGGTCTCCCGGGAGGGGCGAAATTGCTGCACTCCATGCTGCGCAGCATGGAGTGCGGTAAGTCGTTGATTAAGCTCTACGCTTCGTTGCCGAAGATCACCGTGCCGGCCGCGGCGAACATGCCGCCCACGCCCTGGCAAACGCTGATCTTCGCGCCGTCGACCTGGGCCGCCGCAGTGCCGCGCATCTGACGCACGCTCTCCATCAGGGCGTACATCCCGTACATGCCCGAGTGCATGTACGACAGGCCGCCGCCGTTGGTGTTCATGGGCAGCTTGCCGCCGATGGCGGTGTTGCGCTCACGCACGAAGTCCTTGGCCTCACCGGGCTTCACGAAGCCCAGGTCCTCCAGGCCGTACAGCGGCAGGTGGGCGAAGGCGTCGTAGATCATCAGGTGATCGACGTCGGCGTGCTTGATGCCGGCTTCCTCGAAGGCCTTCTTGCCCGAGACGCGGAACGCCTTGGAGGAGTTGAAGTCCTCCATCTGGCTGACCATCGGGGTCTCCACGCTCTCCCCGGTGCCCAGCACATAGACCGGCTTGTTGGGGAAGTCCTTGGCGCGGTCGGCGCTGGTGAGGATCAAGGCCCCGCCACCGTCGGTGACCAGGCAGCACATCAGCATGCGGAACGGCCAGGCGATCATCGGCGAGTTCAGCACGTCGTCGACGGTGATCGGGTCCTTGAACGAGGCGCGCGGGTTCCGCGCCGCCCACTCCCGCTGAACCACGGCGACCATGGCTAGGTCCTCCTCGGTCACCCCGTAGGTCTTCATGTAGCGAAGCACCGGGATCGTGAACATGGTCGGCGGGCTGGTGACGCCGTAGGGCATCTCGAACTGGCCCATCAGCGAGGTGGCGTTCCGGCCAAAGCCGCCGGCGCCGACTCGGCTGCGGCCTGATTCCCCGTGGGTGATCAGGACAGTCTTGCACAGGCCCTCATTGATGGCGGCCGCCGCGTGGCGGACGTGCAGCATGAAGGAGCAGCCGCCGACGCTGGTGCCGTCGGCATAGGTGGGCGTGATGCCCAGATACTGGGCCAGTTCAACCGGGCTGACCCCGGCGGTGGCGACGCCGTCGATGTCCGAGGGCTTCAGCCCCGCGTCCTTCATGGCGTTGAGGGCGGCGTCGGCGTGCAGACCCAGGACGGAAACGTCCGGAATCTTGCCCATCTTGGTGGTTTCAGCGGCCCCGACGACCGCGACTGATTTCGGTTTCATATGCGTTCTCAGCCCTTCGCCGGTTCGAACAGGGGAAGGGAAATGTCGTCGGTCTGCTTCTCGAACTTCACCTGGACCTTCATGTCCAGCTGCAGGGCTTCCGGCGTCTGCGGACAGCCCACGATATTGGTCATCAGGCGAGGACCTTCATCCAGCTCCACCACCGCGATGGAGTGCGGTTCCGTGCCCATGTCGGGGCGCGGACGGTGGTTGATGACGTAGGAGTAGAGGAAGCCCTTGCCGCTGGCGGCATAGACCTCGACATCGCGCGATCCGCACTTGGGGCAGAACGGGCGGGGCGGGAAATAGCTGTGGGTGCATTCGGTGCAGCGCTGCAGACGCAGTTCGCCGTCCTTGCAACCCTCCCAGAAATGCCGGGTCTCCGGCGTGGGTTCGGGCAACATTCGAGCCATATGAAAATTCGTCCCTGATCAAATTCGTCTTGGCCCTCGAAACGAGGGCGCTGCAACAAACCCGAGGTTGGCCCGCTTGTCGATTGTTAACGTCGCCCGATGTGAGCCGAACCCCATGGAAAACCCCTTCAACCTGGCCCGCTTCGTCGAGGCGCAGGCCCCGGTCATCGACACCGTCCGCGCCGAGCTCGCGGCGGGCGACAAGCGGACCCACTGGATGTGGTTCGTCTTCCCCCAGCTGGCGGGCCTGGCCCGCAGCAGCACCGCGGCGTTCTTCGCCATCACCGGCCTGGAGGAGGCCCGCGCCTATCTCGCCCACCCGGTGCTGGGGCCCCGCCTGCTGGAATGCACGGCCCTGGTGACCGCCGTCCAAGGCCGCACCGCCCAGCAGATCTTCGGCGCCCCCGACGACCTGAAGTTCCGCTCGTCGATGACCCTGTTCGCCCGGGCCACCAGCAACCCCGGCCCCTTCAAAGCCGCCCTCACCAGATACTTCGCCGGCCAGCCCGACCCCGCGACCCTCACCCTGCTCTCGGTTGATCTCTCCTCTCCCCCGCATTTGAGGGAGAGGAGGCGATAGCTGGAGCAAGGGGGGAGGAATTCCCTCTCGAAAGGCGGTAGATGCGTCTGATGTCTGAAAGCGTGATCGCGCAATATGGATGGTCCGACCGCCTGGCCCTGGCCTTCGCGCCCCACGCCCAGGCCGGCCACACCCCGGCCCGGGTCGTCGCCCAGCATCGCGACGGCTATCTGGTGGCCACAGATCAGGGCGAGTTGCGGGCCAACCTGTCGGGCCGCCTACACCACGAGGCCCAGGAGGCTGACCCGCCCTCGGTCGGCGACTGGGTGGCGCTGGCGCTGAACCCGGCCGACGGCGCGGCGACCATCGAAGCGGTCCTGCCCCGGCGCACGGTGCTCACGCGGCGGGCCGCCGACAGCCTGGGCAAGCTGCAGGTCATCGCCGCCAATATCGATGTGGTCTTCGTGGTCAGCTCGATGAACGCCGACCTCAATCCGCGCCGGATCGAGCGCTATCTCGCCGCAGCCTGGCAGAGCGGCGCCCGGCCGGTGGTGGTGCTCACCAAGTCCGACCTGTCCGACGATCCGCAGGGCCAGGCCGCGGAGATCGTCGCCCTGGCGGCCGGCGCGCCGGTGCTGCTGGTCTCGGCCCGCGACGGCCTGGGTCTCGAGGCCCTGCTCGCCCAGGTCGCGCCTGGCGAGGTCTGCGTGCTGATCGGCTCGTCCGGCGTCGGCAAGTCCACCCTGGTCAACGCCTTCCTGGGGCAGGACCGCATGACCATCGCGGCGATTCGCGAGGCCGACGACCAGGGCCGCCACACCACCAGCCATCGGCAGCTGGTCCTGCTGCCGGGCGGCGCCCTGCTGCTCGACACGCCGGGCATCCGGGAGGTGGGTCTGATCGACGCCGAGGAAGGCATGAGCGAGGCCTTCGACGACATCGAGCAGCTTGCCGGCGACTGCCGGTTCAACGACTGCGGCCACAGCCACGAACCGGGCTGCGCGATCCAGGCCGCCTTGGCCAGCGGGGCGCTGGACCCGGCCCGCTGGGCGAACTTCCAGAAGCTGGGTCTTGAGCTGGCGGCGGTGGAGCAGAAGGCCGACCGGATCGCCAAGGCCGCCGAACGCGGCCGCCTCGCCGCGCGTGCGAAAACCTACCGCGCCACCAAGCGAGACCACCGGGGCGGCGCCGACTGACCCTGGCGTGCGCCAGGCCGCGTGGCCCTACACTCGAATGTTTTTTCAAAATAAGGCCCTCGCCGCGCGATGAACGCGTTAGGGAGAGGCCAAACCACGAAAGATCAGCCATGCCCGCCTACACCATCGTCACCACCAGCGCGGCCCAAGGCAGCGACGCGGCCGAGATGAACACGCTGACCGACGACTTCACCGCCGAGGCCGAAGCCGTGGGCTATTCGCGCCGCATGGCCGACGAAATGCTGGGCCTCGCCAGCCAGCTCTCCCTCGACTTCGACTACAGCAATGTCGCGCTCTATGACGGCGACCTGCTCGACGAAGACCTCGATCCCGACCACCCCGCCCTCATCGGCGTCTGGGTGCTGGACGAAGACGGCGCCGCCTTCGTCCCCGCCGACGAATTCCGCGACGCGGTCACCGAACCCGCCTGATTTCCCTAGTTCCTCCCCCGGCGCGCCAGCGCGACCCGGGGGAGGTAGATCGCGAGCGAAGCCCGTAAGATGGAGGGGGAGTCGCCGTGACGGAACAAGCCTTGAAGCCCGGGTTCGAGATCCACGACCACGCCGAGGTCCTGGCTCGAGTGTCCCCCACCCGCCTGACCGACCTGACCCGCCGGGCCACCGACGCCATCCTCCCGGTGTGAGCGCTAGCTAAACTGAGTCCGCCATACATCGGGACCAGACACCTAAGGCTCCCCCAGCTTGACCGCGCGCGCCGTCCGAATGACTGTGCGGCGAGGCTGGAAGGGGGCTGACGCATGTATCGATCCATCACAGCGCTCCTAGGCGTCGCCCTGTTGCTGGCAAGCCAGACCGCCGTCGCCCAATCGTCCGTGGCGCCGCCCGCCGTGGCGCCGTCGCCCCCGCCCGCCGTGCCCTGGTGCCCGCCCGGCCAGACCAAGACCGCGGCCGGCAAGTGCGTGGCGCCCGCTGTGGCCCCTCCTGTCGCCCCCGCCCAGACGCCTAAGGTCTATCAGACGGTGGGCGGCGTTCGCACCGCCATTGCTGGCCCTGGAGCGGCGTCCGCGCAGCCGCCCGTGGCCGCCAAGCCCCTCGCCGCCATACCGGTTCCCGCCGCCAAGCCCTCGACGACGGCCTATGCCAAGCCGGCGGTCGCGCCCCCGCCGGTCGCCGCGATCCCGGCCGCCAAGGCACCGCCCTTCAACATCGCGGTAGGCGAGCCGAACGGTGACTGCACGACCCGAGGGCCGAACCTGATCCGTGACAGCCGCTCACCGGGGGGCTGCGCGCCTTGCCCGCGCGGGCGCGTGCCCAACACCGCACGCCAGGCCTGCGTCATCCCCATCCCCCGCCGCTACTGATCGAGATTCGCCATGCGCAGCCTGCTGATCACCGCGACCCTGTTGGCCCTGGCGAGCGCCGCCCCGGCCCTGGCCCAGTCGTATGCCCACGCGACCTCGCAGTATGACGACCGGGACGACAGCCGCGATCCTCAGGAGACCCGCCACGACGAGCGCCAGGACAACCGCTACGACGACCGTGAGGGCTCGCGCTACGATCGCGGCCAGGCCTATGACGGGCGCGGCGCGGCCCCCGGCGGCGACTACGGCTATCGAGACAACGGTCGGGGCGCCGATGGCGACCAGGGCGCTTATCAGCAGGACCGCTACCGGCCGGCGTCGCGCCGCCACCATCGCCGCGCCGGGGGCGCCGCCGTCAGCCGCTACACGGCGGCCGGCCGGCCCGTCTATTACAACGACGGCATGATCCGCACCGGCCGCGACTATCCGGCCGGGACCGTCGGACTGAACGGCTACTAGCTCGCTAGTGCGGGATGTAGGTCCGCAGCACGTCCTCGATGATCCGCTCCAGCTGGCCCAAGGTATTGCAGGGCTTGGCCACGTGGCAGAAGCGCTCGTAGCGGTGCATGACGCTGTCGCCCTGGCCCCAGTAGCTTTCGGGCTCGGGGTTCAGCCAGATCATCGCCCGGCAGCGCTTCTGGATGGTCGCGAACAGGTCGATCCGCGGGTCGGCATAGTTTGACCGCGCGTCGCCCAGGAAGATCACCGTGGTGTGGCGGTCGATCTGGTCCAGGTGCAGGTCGCAGAAGTCTTCCAGGCTCTTGCCGTAGTCGGTCTGCTGGAAGCCGATCTTCTTCAGCACCTCCAGGATGGCGGTCTCGACCTTGTTGTCGTCCATCAGGTCGTTGACGCTGATCATCCGGCCGGAGAAGGCGAAGGCGTCCATGCGGTCCACCACCTCATTGAGGCTGTAGAGGAAGGTCAGCAGGAACTGGGCGGCGGCGGCGACGGATTTCGAGACGTCGCAGATGGCCACGATGTTCGGCTTCTCGACCTTCTTGGTCTTCCAGATGATGTCGAAGGGCATGCCGCCATAGGCCATGGACTTGCGCAGGGTGCGGCGCACATCCAGGTGGCCGAGCTGGGCCTTGCTGCGCCGGCGCGAGTAGCGGTCGGCCAGACGCTTGGCCATCTTCTTCACCAGGGCCTGCATCATCACCAGGTCGGCCGGATCGATGCCGCCCTCGGCGTTCAGGGCCTTGCGGGCCAGCAGCTCCTCGCGGAGGTTCTTGCCGCTTTCGGCGGCATAGAGCTCGTGCTGGCGGTCGACGAAGCGCTGGGCCTCTTCGGTGAGCGCCTTCTTGCCCGACTCCAGCCGAGCGACCAGGGCCTGGCTGCGGGCGTCCTCCAGCTTCTTGGCCGCGGCGATGATCTGCTCGATCTCCGACAGCCCCATCTCCTCCAGCATCCGCCGGGTCAGGCGGCTGCGCTGGGTGGACAGCCGGATCGACGAGACCTGGGCCCGCTCGGCGGCGGCCTCCATGGCCTGGGCCAGGGCCGAGACGTCGCCGTTCAGCAGCATCTGGGCCAGCTCGGAAGCCTCGACCTCCGGGGGCATGCCCTCGGGTTCGCCGTCCTCACTAGGAGGTGGGGGTGGCTCGAGCTGGAAGGTCTCGCGGGCGAAGAAGGTCTCGAAGGTCTCGTCGAACCGGGTGACCTCGGCGGCGGTCTTGGCCAGGGTCGCGCACAGGGCGTCCTTGAACAGCTCGCGGTCGGCGAAGCCCACCGTGGCCACCGTCAGGTGCGCGTCGATCGCCTCGACGGGCGAGACCTTGACGTCCGCGGCCCGCAGGGCCCGGAGGAAGTCTTCCATCGCGCCTTGCATGGCGGGACCCTCAGGCCAGGGGCCGGCGGATCAGCTCGACGATCTGCGGCTCCACGGCGGCGATGTCCTGCTCGAACTTGAGCAGCACGTTGAGACTGTCACGCACGACCTCGCCGTCCAGGCTCTCGGCGTTGAGCAGGATGAGCGCGCGGGCCCAGTCCACGGTCTCGGAGATCGAGGGCGACTTGCGCAGGTCCAGCGTGCGCAGGGATTGGACGAAGCTCACCAGCTCATGGGTCAGCTTGGCCTCGATGCCGGGCACGCGGCTGGCGACGATCTTCCGCTCCAGGGCGGCGTCGGGCAGCGGGATGTGCAGGTGCAGGCAGCGGCGCTTCAGGGCGTCGCCCAGGTCGCGCACGTTGTTGGAGGTCAGGAAGACGATCGGCGGGGTCTTGGCCTTCAGGACGCCGAGTTCGGGGATCGAGACCTGGTAGGCTGAGAGCACCTCCAGCAGGAAGGCCTCGAAGGCCTCGTCGGACTTGTCGATCTCGTCGATCAGCAGGACGCAGCCGTCGTCTTCCCGCAGCGCCTTCATCAGGGGGCGCGGCTCCAGGAAGGGCTCGGAGAAGAACAGGTCGCCAATGCCGTGCAGGCGGTCCATGGCCTCGTCCATGCTGCCGCCGGCCTCGGCCAGCTGGGCGCCCATGCGGTCCTTTAGGATCTGGGTGTAGAGGAGCTGCTTGCCGTACTTCCATTCATACAGGGCCTTGGACTCGTCCAGGCCCTCATAGCACTGCATGCGGATCAGCGGCAGGCCGAGCAGGGCGGCGGTGGACAGCGCCAGTTCGGTCTTGCCGACCCCGGCGGAGCCTTCCACCAGGATGGGCTTCTGCAGGTGCACGGCCATGTAGAGGGCGGTGGCGATGCGGCGCGAGGCGATATAGCCGACGCCGGCCAGGCCCTCGATCAGGGCGTCCACCGAAGCCATGGGGCTGCTGGCGGCGGCCGAATATGCCGCCGTGGCTGAAAGGGTCAAAGTCGTAGCTTTCAAAAATGGCGCAAAGCACGCCGGAGAGAACGTCAATGGCGCCAGTGTGCCAAGCCGGGCGCCCCTTGTGCAACCCTTCGCGTGGCAGTGGGCGAGTCGAGCTGCGCTTTACCTGGGCTTCACACCCCTGAGTTTATGGCTAAGCCATGCGCCTACTCCCGGCCCTCCTCCTCGGGCTGCTGGTGGCAGGCCCGGCCTGGGCCGGCGACCTGGCGGTCAGCCTGAAGCCTCCGTCCGGCGAGCCGGTGACGGACGCCTTTGGCGTGGCCGGGGGCCGCTGAGGTGGACTTCGTGCTGCACCGTCTGGCGATGTTCAAGTTCCTGCGAACCAAGCTGACCCTGCTCTACGCCGCCCTGTTCGGCGTGACCCTGATCCTGATCTCGGCGGCGGTGTTCTCGGCGATCTCCAGCGCCGCCCAGCCGCTCAATGAGCTGCTGGTCTTCATGCGCGACGACGAAGCGCGCAGACGCACCTACGGCTGAACGCGCCCGTCTAGTGGATCATGTTCATCGCGCCTGGGGCGGGGCGCAGGTCGACCTTGACCTCCTGCCGCCCGCCGGCGGCGGGGACAGAGATGGTCTTCGCGACCTGGTTCCGGGCGGTCTTCATATAGGGCTGCCAGACGGTCATGGCCGCGTTTCCAGCCGGCGCGTTGCGGATCAGGGCCACCCCGTCGGCGCCGGTCTTGGCGGCGTAGGCGGTGTCCACCACCACCACATAGGCGATCATCTGGTCGTGGATGTTGCAGCCCAGGGCCACGACGCCGGCCTTGTCGAACACCACGCTGCGGCTCTCGTCGCGGCCATACAGCTTCAGTTCAAACTTCTTGGTGGGCGAGAAGGAATAGACATGGTGGCGCACCTTGTCCTTGTTGGGGAAGGTCACGTTGCTGCCCGTCGGTACGATGAGGACGAAGGGGTTGAAGCTGATGTTCTGCTGGGCCACCGAATAGGGCCAGGTGAACTTGATCGGCGCGCCTGTCGCGCCGCCGCCCATCGGCTTCAGCGTCACCGCGGCGTCCTTCACCGGATGTCCCGCCGCGTCGCGGACCACGACCGAGAGATCTCCGGCCTCGGCCTGGGAGGCGAGGGTCAGTGCGGCCAGGGCCGCCAGGATGATTGCACGCATGCCAGCAGCATCGCCTGCTCCCGTGGCCGCGCGGTTAACAGGATGGGCGAACCTTCCATCAACAGGTTTCGATCATGCTTTCCTCAAGGAATTGGGCAGACCCGCAGGGGGGCGCCGCCGAGGGGGATCGGTCGGATGACAGGCAAAACGCAGGCGGTCTTGCTCGCCTTGACCCTGGCGATGACCGCGACTCTCGCCCAGGCTGGGGATCGCGAGACCAGCGGAAAGCTGCTGCTGACCGGCGGCGTCACCAGCCTCGAAGGCGCGGGCGGCGGCGGTTTGGCGACCTGGGCGACCGTCACCGGCTATGAGACCGTGGACGAGGTGGGCGCCAACGCCCACGCCACCCTGGTCCAGTTGCCCGACTACCAGTTTCGCGCCGGCGGCGTGGCGGTCGGCTTCCGTGATCGCGTCGAGATCTCCTACACCCGCCAGTCCTTCGACACCGGGGACACCGGGAGCAAGCTCGGCCTGGGCCAGGGCTTCACCTTCAACCAGGGCATCGTCGGCGTGAAGGTTCGCGTCCTTGGCGACGCCGTCTACGCCCAGGACAGCTGGGTCCCGCAGGTCGCGCTCGGCGTCCAGTGGAAGAAGAACGACAAGGACGCCGTCATCACGGCCATCGGCGGCAAGGACGACTCCGGCGTCGACTACTATGTGGCCGCCACCAAGGTGCTGCTGAACCAGAGCCTGGTGCTGGACGGAACCCTCCGCGCCACCAAGGCCAACCAGACCGGCCTGCTGGGCTTCGGCGGGAACAAGAACGACGACTACGAGCTGCAGTTCGAGGGCTCGGCCGGCTACCTGGTCTCCAAGCGGCTGCTGATCGGGGCGGAATACCGTAGCAAGCCCGACAACCTGGCGGGGCTGAAGGAGGATGACTGGGTCGACATCTTCGCCGCCTACGCCTTCAGCAAGAACCTCTCGGTCACCGCGGCTTATGCCGATCTCGGGACCATCGCCACCTTCAAGGACCAGCGCGGTCTGTACCTTTCCATCCAGGCAGGCTTCTGATGTCGAACCTCCGCACCCTGATCTTCGCCGCGGCCCTGGGCGCCGCCGCCCCGGCCTTCGCCGAGGAAAAGCCGGTCGATCCCTACACCCAGTCCAACGCCAACGCCGGAGCGACCCCGTTCACGGGCGAGCAGATGCTGGCGGCCTTCCGCGGCCGCGAGGGCGTGGCGCGCATCGTTGACGACACGCTGGATCGCAGCGTGGCGGACCCGAGGCTGACGGACATTTTCCGCGCCACCGACATGGAGCGCCTGCGTCGCACCCTGAAGGAGCAGGTGGCATATCTGCTGGGGGCGCCGGTGGACTATACCGGCCGCGACATGAAGACGACCCACAAGGACCAGGGGATCAACACTGCCGAGTTCAACATCCTGGTCGAGCACATGCAGTTGGCCATGGACAAGGAAGGCGTCGCCTATCGCCACCAGAACCAGCTGCTCGCCAAGCTGGCCCCCATGAAGCGCGACGTCGTCACGCGCTGAACCACCTCATCCAGACACAAGAAAGGCCCGGGCGAACGCCCGGGCCTTTGTCGTTCTGAGCTGAGGGCCCCCTAGTACTTCAGGGTCACCGTGGCCATGACGGTGCGCGGGGCGCCGAAATACGCGGTGCGGATGCCGCCCACCGAGGAGAACTCCTGGGCGTCGGTCTTGTAGACCTCATCGGCCAAGTTCTTGCCGTAGAGGCCGGCCGATACGCGCCGCTGCGAGCTCTCCCAGACGATCTGGGCGTCATAGAGCCAGTAGCTCGGCTGGAAGATGCCGGGGAAGCGGGCCCGCGTGGTCAGGTTGGCGTTGTCGATCGCCAGAGCCATCTCCGAACGGTACCGGGCCTGGGCGCCGACGCTGACGAAGCCGGTGTCGCCGAGATCCCACTCGTAACGGCCGGCCACGCGACCCGTCCATTCCGGCGAGAAGGCCGGGGTCTGCCAGGAGCGATCCAGGGTGGTGAAGCCCGTCGCCGGGGCGACGGCGGCGCGCTGCTCGGAGAACTCACCGTACTCAGCGTTCAGGTAGCCGAGCTCGGCGTTCAGGCTGAGGCCTGCGATCGGGTTGGCCGCCAGTTCCAGTTCAGCCCCGTAGATCTTCAGTTGGCCGGCGTTCAGCACGGTGAAGTCGATGGCCGGGATGGGCTGGGTGGGCGAAGTGACCGAGTGGCCGACACGGGCCTGGAAGTCCTGGTAGTCGTTGTAGAAGATCGTGAAGTTGGCCCGGGCGCGGTTGTCGAACAGCTGGGTCTTCACGCCGCCCTCATAGGAGATGGCGGTTTCGGGGGCATAGGGCTGCTCTTCGCCGGGCGCATTGGCGCGGCCGTTGAAGCCGCCCGACTTGAAGCCCTTGGAAACGCGTCCGTAGAAGAACACATCTTCGGTGGCCTGGTAGTCGAGGCTGACCATCGGCGAGACGTCGTCCCAGGTCTCCTCAGCCTTGAAGGCGAAGGTCCCGTTCAGGGCGCCCAGGTTCGAGAAGGTCGAGGTGGTGCGGGCGTACTTCTTCTCTTCGTTGGTGTAGCGGACACCGGCCGACAGCCGCAGCTGCTCGGTGAGCGCGTAGCTGGCGTTGGCGTAGGCGGCCCAGCTGGTGGTCTTCAGGTCGTCGTCCACGGTGCGGAGGAAGCTGAAGGGCGCGGTATAGGCGTTGGCGAAAGCAGCCTGATGGGACTTCACGGTCTCCCTCAGATAGTAGACGCCGCCGATCACCTGCCAGGGGCCGTTGTTGTAGGCCAGCTGCAGCTCCTCGCTCACCTGGTCCTGGTCGACCGCCACCAGGGCGTCGGTCAGCTGCAGGGCGGTGGCGTCGAAGTCGATATAGTCGTCGCTGTCGAGATTGCGATAGGCGGTGATCGACTTCAGCGACAGGGTGTCAGTCAGGTCGTAGGCGACCGTGACGGCGGCCCCCCAGTGCTCGAAACGGGTCTCATTGGGCAGGCCCGGCGTGGTCGTGGTGCTGAAGTTGAACTCCGGGATGGCCAGGGGCACGGGATAGAGCACGGGACCAAACGCCGAGGTCAGGCTGTTCTGAGCCTGGCCGACGCTGAGGCCGGACTTGTCCTTGGTGTAGTCGGCCGAGGCGTTGACGCTGAGCCGTTCATTGGGCGTCCAGGCCAGGGCGACCCGGCTGGAGAAGGTGTTTTTGTCGTTGTACTCCGCGCCGTTCACCGGATCGGTGACGTAGCCGCCGCGCGCCGAGCCCATGGCCGCGAAGCCGAGGGCCAGGGTGTCGCTCACCGGGCCCGACAGGGCGACCTTGGCTTCGAACAGGTCGTAGCTGCCGACGCTGACGGAGCTTTGCGAACGGACGGTCTGGTCGGGCTGGCGGCTCACCAGCTTCAGGGCGCCGCCGATGGTGTTCTTGCCATAGAGCGTGCCCTGCGGGCCGCGCAGCACTTCGACGCGGGCCAGGTCCAGCAGGTCGAACTGGGTGCCGCGGATACGGCTGTAATAGACGTCGTCAACATAGACGCCGACCGCGGGGTCGAAGGTCTGCAGAGCGTCGGGCTGGCCGATGCCGCGGATGTAGATGTTGGTCGAATTCGACGAGGCGCGGCCCTGGACGAGGTTCAGGTTCGGCACGGCGCCTTGCAGGTCGGTGATCGCCGTGGCGCCCTGCCGCTGCAGGGTCTCGGCGGTGAAGGCCGAGATGGCGACCGGTGTGGTCTGCAGGTTTTCCTCGACGCGGCGGGCGGTGACCACCAGCTCTTCGACTTCACCGGGGGTGGTGGTCTGGGCATAGCCCTGGCCGGCGAAAACGCTCCAGGCCGCGCTCGCGGCGAGCGCGAGCTTCCAATTGGTTCGCATAGGTCCCTCCCATGGCGCCCGGACAGGCGCCTCGTTGAGCGTGACCGTGGCCTCCCCAAGGGGGAGCGTCAATTATTCATTCATCGTGGAGTGAATTTGAGATCAGACGCTTTGCGACCGATGCAAGCGCGCCACAGAGACTTCCGTGAACGTTAGGCCGCGGCGGCGAAATAGGTGTCCAGGGCGGCCTGCGCCTGGGGCTCCTCCAGGGTCGGCGCGTGCCCAACGCCCGCGATGTCGACACGCACCATATGCGGCAGCAGCGCGCCCATCCGGTCGGCGACCGCATCCTCCAGAATGTCGGAGTCGGCGCCGCGCACCAGCAGCAGAGGCCTGCCCGTCGCCATGGCCGTGAACAGCGGCCAGAGGTCCGGCGCGGCGGCGGCCGGCGCGGCGGTGGGAGCGACCTTGAAGACGTCGGAGATGGCGGGATCATAGTCGAGGGCGAGCCCCTTGTCGGTCTCGCGGAACACCCGGTGGGCAAAGCGGTCCCAGTCGACGTCGGTCAGGCCCGGCAGGGCCTCGCCATTGACGGCCTTGGCGTAGGCGGCGGCGGCGGCCCAACTCGCCACCTGCGGCGCGCCGCCGACATAGCCCGCGATCCGCGCCAGGCCCGCCGCGCCCACCTCGGGCCCCACGTCGTTGAGCACCACCCCGGCGATGAGATCGGGGCGCATGGCCGAGAGGGTCAGGGTGATCAGCCCGCCCATGGAGGTGCCGACGAAATGGGCGCGACTGATCCCGCTCTGCTCCAGCAAGCCGATGACGTCGCCTGCGTAGACGGCGGGGTTGTAGTTCAGCGGGTTGGCGTCCCAGGCCGAGCGCCCGCGGCCGCGCACGTCCAGCGCCAGGACGCGGCGGCCCGAGGCGGCGATGCGAGGCGCCACCACCTCGAAATCCCGGGAGTTGCGCGTAAGGCCATGCAGGCAGACCACAGGCGTCCGGGCTGGACCGTCCGCGGGCGCATAGTCCCGCGCGAACAGGGTCAGACCGTCGGCGCTGGTCCAGGTTCTCATCGCGGCGTCGGTCATGGCGGGCTCCTGATATGGGGCAAGAGCACGCCGGTCCGGCGTCGAAGTCAATCACTCAGCGTTGAATGAACATTGACATGCGAGTGACGCGCGTCACGGTCGGGGATCACCTTTGAGACTGAGGCGCGGCGCGCCATACTCAAGGCGCGAACCGTTGAGGAAGGCCGTATGGCGACAGCGTTACAGTCCAAGGCCGCCGGCAGGACCCGCGCCCAGAAGAGCTTCGAGACCAGCGAGCGCATCCTGGACGTGGCCGAGGCCGAGTTCTCCCGTCACGGCTTCGACGGCGTCACCCTGCGGGCCGTGGCCAAGAAGGCCAAGGTCGATACCGCCCTGCTGCACTACTATTTCGACTCCAAGAAGGGCCTGTTCGACGCCGTCTTCCTGCGCCGCGCCGAGGTGCTCAACAAGGACCGCATGGAGGCCATGGACCGCTATGAGGCCGAGGCCGGCGACGACATCACCGTCGAGGGCGCGGTGGCGGCCTTCCTCAATCCGGTGCTGGAGCGCTGCGCCAACGCCGGTCCGGAATGGCGCGCCTATTTCGCCCTAATCGGCGTGGTCAACAACACGCCCGTCTGGGGCGGCGAGACCATGACCCGCTACTTCGACCCGGTCATCCACCGCCTGATCCGCGTGGTGCGCCGGGCCCTGCCCTATGCGCGGGAGGAGGACCTGTTCTGGTCCTATCATATGCTGTCGGGCAGCCTGACCCTGACGCTGGCCGAAACCGGGCGCATCGACACCCTCTCGGGCGGCCTCTGCCGCTCGGAGGACATCGCCGCCGTCACCCCGCGCATGATCGCCTACGCGGCGGCGGGATTCCGGGCGGTGTGTAAAGGCTAGAGCCCGTAGGGCCGGTAAGGCCCCGCGATCAGCTGCTCGAACACGCCCATGCCCTTGATCGGGTCTTCGCCGGGGGTCGAGAAGGTGACGCGGCTGAGCGCCTGGATGTGCCAGTTCTCGGGACTGGCCAGGTTGGCGGCGCCGAGATCGATGTCCTCGCGCGCGATGGCGAGCTCCCCCTTGTACCCGCCATGCCGCCACTCCGGATGCCCATAGCCGATGCCGCGCATCAGGAAGGTCAGGAAGGGCTCGAACTTCACGCTGGCCGCGCCCTGGGCGAGCGGGATGTTGAGGGTGCCGCCCTGGGCGTGGCGGGTGCCTGGGATTATCGAGACGTCGTCGATCCTGGCGTGCTCGCAGTGATAGCCGCCCCCCTCTCCCGCCCCATCTGGCAGGATGACCGCCCGGGTGTTCCACGGCGTGCCGTCGGAGTCAGCGTTGACGTGGAAGAAGACGCTGCGGTCAGCGAAGTTCAGCGGGGTCCACTGCCAGAAGAAGCCGGTGATGGTCTGGGGCACGGCGGGCTGCGGATCGGGCGCCCCGATCGGCCGGATACCCCAGGAGCGATCCCGCGTCCCGACGCTGCCCGCCGCCAGGGTGACGCGCTTGCCGTCCACCTCGATCCAGCCGGTGCAGCGTACGTTCTGGGTCAGGCGGGTATAGTCCATGAAGGCGCGCGGTCCGTTGCGGCGGGTGAAGCGCGGCTCCTCGATGGGAAAGGTGCGGCCCTCGAAGACGAGTTCGGCTGAGATCCCCTCCGAGGCCGCGACGGTCACCTTCAGCGTCTGCAGGGGCTCCAGCACCTCGATGGTGATCGGCCCGCAGGACAGCTCCATCCGCTCGCTGTTCAATACCCGGCTGACGTGGAGGCAGTGCTCCACCCCGTCGCGCACTACGGCGAAGTGGGCGTCTGCGATGTTGAGGTTGGGATAGACCCCGAAGGCGACGGCGAAGAACTCGGTCCCGTCCGGCTGGTAGCCGTTGAAGAAGTAGCGATCGTAGAAGTTCCGGTCGGTGCCCGAATAGGCGATGGGGTCGGGGGTCTGATGGATCGGGAAATCATCGGCCTTGGTGAGCATCGGGGTATCCTCCGGGGCGCGTGTTTTCGTTGTCGGTATTGCCGCCGCGCGTGTCAGGGCAGTATCAAGTGAACAAAGATAACAAGACAAGGGAGAGCGTCGATTGCTGACCTCGCGTAAGCTTACGTAGGGTCGACAAGCGACCAGGTGCAGATGAGCGCAGCCGACATCACGTTTTCCCAGTCCACGGTCGCTCAAGGCCCGTCGAGCGCCCAGTGAGCCTTCCCCTTGAACCCCGGCTCGCGGCCTATATCGCCCTCCAGATGCCGCAGGCCACCGGGGTGGCCGTCCGCGACCTGGCGCGCATCTCCGGCGGCGCGTCGCGGGAGACCTATCGCTTCGTGGGCTCCTGGAATGAGGGCGGCGAGGCCCGCGAGCGCAAGCTGATCCTGCGCCGTGATCCGCCTGCCAGCCTGATCGACACCGAGCGCCGCATCGAGTTCGAGGCGTATCGCGCCTTCCACGGGACGAGCGTTCCGGCGCCCGAGATGCTGTGGCTGGAGGAGAGCGACGGTCCGCTGGACCACCCCTTCTTCATCGCCGAGGAGATCGCGGGGTTCCAGGCCGGTCCGGGCCTGCTGTGGGCCGAGCCCTATCTCGGGACTCACGCCAAACTCGCCGAGCGCAAGTGGACCATCCTCGGCGAGATCGCCAAGGCCGATCCGGTGGCCAATGGTCTGGCCAACGTCATGCCCGCGGTCGCGGCGGGGGACTGCTGGCGCCGCGAACTGACCTACTGGGAAGAGGTCCTGAACGACGACGAGGCCGAGCCCCTGCCGATCATCCGGGCGGCCATCCGCTGGCTGCGCGCCAACCCGCCGCCGCCGGCGCAGAAGGTCGGCGTGGTGCACGGCGACTACCGCACCGGCAATTTCCTCTATGACACGGAAGGGCAGATCCACGGCGTCCTGGACTGGGAGATGGCGCATCTGGGGGACCCGCTGGAGGACCTGGGCTGGAGCCTCAATCCCATCTGGAGCTTCGGCCGCGGCCTGGCCGGCGGCCTTGTCCCGGACGCCGAGGCCATCGCCATCTGGGAGCGAGCCAGCGGTCTGGTGGCCGCCCCCTCCGCCTTGCACTGGTGGACCTTGTTCAACTGCGTAAAGGGCCAGGCGATCTGGGTTTCCAGCGCCCGGGCCTGGCTGGACGGCGGCAACCGCGACCCCATCATGGTCTACCCCGCCTGGGCCATGACCAACGCCCAGGACCGGGCGGCGCTGCAAGTCATGGGGCGGCTATGATCCCGTCAGTACCCGCCGTTCTCGTGGACCTGGCCGGCAAGGTCGCCGCCAACGCCGCGCCCAATGTGAACCCGGTCGATCGCGCCAGCGCCCTGGGGCTGTCGGCCATGCTGATGGGCCTCGCAGCCGAGAGCTGGGATAGCGCCGCCCACCACCTGGTGATGGAGAACCGAGCGTTCCGCACCCTGCTGGCCAAGGGCGCGGCCTACGTCCCGCCGCCGGTGGAGCACGCCGAGGACGATTTCCGGCTCTCGGCCCTGGCCGCCGAGAACGGCCGCCTGCGCGGCGCCCTGATCACCCTGCAGATCGCCGTCGAGGGCCGCGACGAGGCCATCAATGACGCCATCTGGGCCGAGCTGCTGGCGTCCACCGAACGGCGCAAGACCCAGGGGTCGGCGGTCTAGATCTTGCGGTCCTGCCAGTAGGCGTCGCGCAGCACGCGCTTGTAGAGCTTTCCGGTCGGCAGGCGGGGCATCTCGGCGATGAAGTCGATGGAGCGCGGGGCCATGTAGCTGGCGAGCCTCGCCTTGGCGTAGGCCAGCAGTTCCTCGGCCAGGTCGTCGGTCGGGGCGTGGCCGGGCGCAGGCTCGATCACCGCCTTCACCGCCTCGCCCATTTCCGGATGCGGGATGCCGAACACCGCCACGTCGGCCACCTTGGGATGGGTCACCAGCAGGTCTTCGATGGCCTGCGGATAGATGTTCACCCCGCCCGAGATGATCATGAAGGACTTGCGGTCGGTGAGGTACAGGTAGCCGTCGGCGTCGAGGTAGCCGACGTCGCCCAGCGCGTTCCAGTTGGGGTGCTTGGGGTGCCGGGCGTCGGCGGTCTTGGCCGGGTCGTTATGGTACTCGAAGGTCGGGGCGTCGCGCTCGAAATAGACCAGGCCAGTCTCGCCCACCGGCAATTCCTCGCCGTTCTCGTCGCAGATGTGCAGCACGCCCAGCGCCGCGCGGCCGACGGATCCGGGGTGTTCCAGCCAGTCCTCCGAGGTGATGAAGGTCGAGCCCGAGCCCTCGGTGCCGGCGTAGTACTCATAGAGGATCGGGCCCCACCACTCGATCATCTGTCGCTTCACCTCCACTGGGCAGGGGGCGGCGGCGTGGATGGCGACCTTGTGGCTCGAGAGGTCGTGGCGGGCGCGGGCCTCCGGCGTCAGCTTCATCATGCGCACGAACATGGTGGGCACCCACTGGCTGTGGGTGACGCGGTATTTCTCAATCAGCGCAAGGGCTTGCTCGGCGTCGAAGCGCTCCATCATCACCACCGTGCCGCCGAAGGACTGCACGCTCATCACATAGGCCAGCGGGGCGGCGTGATAGAGCGGGGCGGGGGAAAGGTAGACGCTGTCGGCGCTCAGGCCATAGCGGTTGACCGCCTGGCGGGCGGCGAAGCCCTCGGCCGGCGTGGCCTGGGGCAGCGGGCGCAGGATGCCCTTGGGCCGCCCCGTGGTGCCCGAGGAGTAGAGCATGGAGTCGCCCATCCACTCCTCCGCCAAGGGCTCGGGCGAGGCTGACGCCAGGGCCTCCTCGTAGGACTCCCAGCCGGGGATGGTCCCGCCCACCATCAGGCGGATCGGGCAGTTGGGGATCAGGTCGGCCAGGGCCTGGGCGGTCTCGCGCTTCTCGTAGGAGGTGATCAGGGCCTTGGCCCCGCAGTCGCCGATGATGTAGGCGGCCTCGTCCGGGGGCAGGTAGCGGTTGATGGTGGTGACGTAGAGCCCTGACCGGAAGCCCGCCCAGACCGGGTCCATGAAGGCCAGGTTGTTCTCCATCAGGACCGCGATGTGGTCGCCCCGGCGCAGGCCGCGGGCCTGGAGGAGCCGGGCCATGCGGTTGGACCGCTCGTCCAGCTCGCGATAGGTCACCACCTGCCCGGTGTCGGCGGAGATCAGGGCCGGCTTGTCGGGCGTCAGGCGGGCGTGGTCGGGCAGGTACATGGTCTCTTGCTCCCCTTGGCGTCCGTCTGATCGCGGCTCGCCAGGAGATGACGATGGAGCCGGAACCCTTGGCAGGCAAGGCCTAGCCGTCGGTGACCGGAGTCAGGAAGGTGCGCTCCTCGCGCAGGATGAAGCGCTGCTGCTGGGCCAGGGCGAAGTTGGCGGCCCCGGCCGGGTCGGTGCGCAGGCGGGCGCGGTAGGTCTCGTAGGCGGCCAGATTGTCGAAGGATATCAGGGCGTGGGCCACGTCATTGGTGCCCTCGTGCGGCAGCCAGTAGCCGATCAGATCGCCGCCGCAGGCCGGGATGATGGTCAGCCAGTTCTTCGCATAGGCCTCGAAGGCGTCGCGCTGGAAGGGGTCGATGACGTAGCGAATGTGGCAGGTGATCGTCACGTGTTGGTCTCCGTGGAGGGTAGATAAGGCCCCTCTCATAGGCCGCCCTCGGGCGGGGATGTTTCGACCGCGATCGAATTGTTGTCGCGCGCGTCGAAGGCTAGGCTGGGCCTATGAAACTCGGTCCCGACATCGCCCGGATCGGCGCCCTGCTGGGGGATCCGGCGAGGGCCAACATGTTGACAGCACTGGTCGGCGGTCAGGCGCTGACGGCCGGAGAACTGGCCCGCGAGGCCGGTATCACGGCCTCGACGGCGAGTTCGCATCTGGGCAAGCTGACCGACGATGGCCTGTTGGTGAGGGTCAGACAGTCACGCAGTGTCTATTACGCCCTGGCCAGCGAGGAGGTGGCGGCCCTGCTGGAGACCCTGATGGGCCTGGCCACCCGGGCCGGCCACCTGCGCACGCGGCCCGGTCCCAAGGAGCCCGCCCTGCGCCGCGCCCGGGTCTGCTACGACCACCTGGCCGGCGAGCTGGCGGTGGCGATGCTGGACAATCTGCTGGCCCGTGGGGTGATCGAGGACCGGGGCGGCGCGCTCAGCCTGGGGCCTGACACCGGTTTCCTGCGCGCCTTCGGGGTCGAACCCGAAGGCCTCCCGCGCGGCCGCCGTCCGGTCTGCAAGGCCTGTCTCGACTGGAGCGAACGCCGCAGCCATCTGGCCGGCTCGCTAGGGGCGGCGATGTTGACCCGGATCTATGAGCTGGGTTGGGCGCGGCGCGGCAAGGGCACGCGGCTGGTGACCTTCAGCGCCCCCGGCCTGGCGGCCTTCGAGGCGGCGTTTGGGCCCGAGTCCGGGTCGGTCAGACCGGCGCGCCCGCCGTCGTCCGGGCCAGGACCCGCAATGTCAAACCTGGCTGAATGACCGTCCAGCCGTCACCGACGACGGGATGGTCGCCCTGGACAATGACCGTCTGGTAGGGCGCGAACCGGGACGTATCCAGGACTTCGCCCGGGGAGAGCATGACCATCCGAGCGCTCGCCTTGAGACGGAGCACGATGCAGCGGGACGCATTGATGTCGTTGTAGAACACCGCCGTGGGACCCGGCGAATCGCGTGCGATCAGCCGCGCGCCGCCGATCTCCAATCCCATCACCTCGCGGTCCGGCAAGATCGTCCGCACCCAGGCCTCATCGAAGGCCGATGAGAGGATGGCCAGGGCCGCGAACAGGCCAAGCCAGATCTTCTGGAGTTCCAGGCGGGTGAGGGTCAGGCCGGCGGCCATGAGGGAGGCCAGCACCGCCAGGGCGAACACCGGATAGGCGAAGTTATCCAGGGGCCACCGCGCGCGGTCAGGCCGGTAGAAGGCCGACATCGCCGTCGCGTCCCAGGGGAACAGCATCACGCCCCCCAGCAGGCAGGCGACAAGCCCGACAAGGCTGAGGGAGACGGCCACGGCGAGCCCGACCCGGGTCCGCCGACCGTCGAAGGCGGCCGGGCGAACCATCGCTGGCGCCGCCGTGAGCCAGAGGATCGGCACGAAGAACTCGAAATACCGGCCCCACAGCCGGTCGGTCTCGGTCGCCGCGACTGTGCTGATCTTCATCGCGAAGATGGTGACCATCGCCACAGTGGCCAGCAGACCGATCAGGGTGAACAGGAAAACCAGGTCCGCGGGACCGGGGCGGAAGGTCTCGCGGTCCTCCCGCCATCGGCGATGGATGTCGATCAGGCTCAGCAGGATGGGAGGACCGGCCAGCAGGCCGCAGGCGCAGACCATGCAGAACAGGGCCTTGGCGCCGCCCAGCGCCGCATGCGGGGTGATCGACGCCGAGAGGGCCTGGCTGTAGCCGGCGCCGACGAACAGCAGCGGGTTGTCGAGCGGCGACCCGGCGATGACCTGAATGAGGCTGCCCAGGGCGACCGTCGCGGCCACATAGACCGACACCCGCAGAAGCAGGGTCGCGATCTTCTCGCGGCGTGAGAGAAGGAAATCCATCACCGCCAGGGCGATGAACGAGGCCCCCATGGCCAGGCCATGGGGCTTGATCAGGATCAGGAGGGCGGTGAGCGCCCCCAGGACCAGGGCGTGGACCAGCGGGCGCGCGCGGTAGAGGCGCGCCGTGACGAAGATCATCACCCCCAGCAGGCCGACATACCAACCCTCGGGCAGGGCCGTGAACACGAAGCGATGGTAGGGGAACACCAGGATCAGCAGCAGGAGGTAGGGGCGAATCGACCCGGGAACCTCGGCGCGCACGGTCCGGTAGACCACCAGGAGGCCGGCGAAATAGGCCACGGCGCCCAGCACGCGCGCGGCTTCCAGGACGGAGGGCGTAAGCTCGCCCAGGCCCCGCAGGATCCAGAGGAACACCGTGTTGTCGACGCGCGGCACCTCGGGCGCATGACGTGCGATCATCTCGCCGATCAGGAGCGCCCGGATGAGATAGGCGCCCTCGTCTGTGGCGAACAAGGGAAGGTCGAGAACAAGCCGTTGGGAATAGAGGCCCAGCAGGGCCGCGGCGACGGCCCACCCAAGGGAAAGGGCGGCAACCTCCCAGAGGCGGCTGCCGCGCGCGAGCGACATCAAGGGCCCGGCCTCGCGCGTGCCAGCATCACGCCGCTCGGCTCCCGGGCCGGACTGCGCCGGCTGAGTCCCGTCCGTCGAGGGCGTCATGTCGAGGCGGTCCTTCAACGCGAAGCTAGGCGTTAGAAGGGGGAACACTCCGCCTGAGGGTGGGTTCCGGAGAGAGCTACCTTAACGAGAATTGTTGGGAATTGAGGGGGCGTCGCGCAGCCGCGGGTCGGAGGGGGACTTTGACTCTTGTTTTGGGGCTATGGAGGCCAACGACGTTGGTCCCCCTCCGGCTCGCCGCTGCGCGGCGACCCACCTCCCCCACATCGGCCTGCGGCCTGGGGGAGGATTTGAAGCCGCCGCGCCTCCATGGGCCTCGGCCAATCTCATAGGCGATAAGCCTGCCCCGAGGGGGAGCCTCTCTTCACCGCTTAGCCGGTCCACGCGACCGAATTTCCTGTGCCATCTCCCTCGCCAGGGAGGCGCCCCTAGAACTCTTCCCAGCCCTCGCTCTGGGCCTGGGGTTCGAGCTTGCGGGCGGTGGCGGCGCCGCTGGGGGCCGGGATGCGGCGGGCCGGGGCGGTGGGGGTGCGGGCGGTGGGGCGCTGGGCGGCGGGGCGCAGGGCGACGCCGGCGGCGCCGACGTCGAACTTGTTGATCAGGGTCATGAGGGTGTCGGCCTCGTTGCGCAGGGAGTGGCCGGCGGCGGTGGACTGCTCGACCATGGCGGCGTTCTGCTGGGTCATCTGGTCCATCTGGGTGACGGCGGTGTTGACCTGATGCAGGCCGGTGGCCTGTTCCTGGGCGCTGGCGGCGATCTCCGAGACCACGCCGTTGATCTGCGAGATCTGGACGGCGATGCGCTCCAGGGCCTCGCCGGTCTGGCCCACCAGGGATACACCCTCGTTGACCTGGGCGGTGGACGCGCTGATCAGCGCCTTGATCTCCTTGGCGGCTTCGGCGGAGCGCTGCGCCAGGGCGCGCACTTCTGAGGCCACGACCGCGAAGCCCTTGCCGGCGTCCCCGGCCCGGGCGGCTTCCACCCCGGCGTTCAGGGCCAGCAGGTTGGTCTGGAAGGCGATCTCGTCGATGACGCCGATGATCTGACTGATCTCCTGAGCCGAGGCCTCGATCTTGCCCATGGCCTCGACGGCCGAGCGCACCACCTGCGCCGAGTTGTCGGCGTCGGTGGTGGTCTTGGCCACCACGTCGCGGGCGTGGGCGGCGCCCTGGGCGGTGCGGGTGACAGTGGCGGTGATCTCCTCCAGAGCGGCGGCGGTCTCTTCCAGGCCGGCCGCCTGCTGCTCGGTGCGGCGCGACAGGTCGTCGGAGGCCTGGGAGATCTCGTTGGCGCCGTTGCGGATGCCGCCGCTGGAGCTGGCGATGCCGGCCATGGCGTCCTGAAGCTGGGCCACGGCGGTGTTGAAGTCGGTCTGCAGGCGCTGGTACTCGGCCGCCACGCTCTCGCTGAGGCGGGCTGTGAGGTCGCCGCGGGCCAGGCGTTGCAGCTCACGGCCCATGGCCTCGACCACGGCCTTCTGAGCCAGGCCCGAGGCCTCGAAGGCGGCCTCCATCTCCTTGAGCTTGCGGTCCAGCTCCTGCTGGAAGTTGGCGGCCTCGGCGGCCAGCTTTTCACGCTCGATGCTGCCGGCCTTGAAGACCAGCATGGCGGCGGCCATCTCGCCGATCTCGTCGGCGCGGCCCACGGCCGGAACCTCGACGCTGTTGTCGCCCCCCGACAGGCGGCGCATGGCGCTGGTCATGGCCTGGAGCGGGCGCGACACGCCGCCGATGACGATCTTGAAGCCGAAGGCCAGGATGCCGGCGGCGGCCAGGCTCAGCGCGCCCATCACCAGGTGGAAGAGGCCCGACGCGCGGGCCGCGGCGGCCCCGTCGGCGCGGGCGGCGGAGATCTGCAGGTCGACCAGGGCGCTGACCTTGTCGGTCACCGGCTCTATGGCGGGATACATCTCACCCCCGGTGAAGGCCTCCAGGCCGGCCTGGTCCTGGGCCGCCAGCAGGGTCTGGAGCTTGGTGACGGCGGCGTCGGCGTCGGTCATGGCCGAGGTGACGCCCTGGGCCAGGGTGGTCTCTTCCGGCGTCATCTTGGTCTTCGCGTAGGCGCTCCAGGACTTGTGGAGCTCGGCGGTGGCGGTGTTGACCTTGGCCTGGCCGTCTGCCCAGGGGAGCTGGCCGGTGCGCACCTTCCAGGCGGTGTCGACGATGCTGACGGCGTACATGTCGCTGACCGTCTTCAGCTGCTCCATGGGGACCACGCGATCGGCGACGATGGTCTTGATCTTGGCGTTGGCGAAATCCAGGGCGAACCAGCCGCAGAGGCCGATAACCACAAGGGCCGCGCCCAGGGCGCCGATGGAAAAGGTCAGCTTGGCCTTGATCGTCTTCAGCATTGGCGGCTCTTGCGGTTGCCGCCGGCTCGGCGGGCGTGGGGAAAACCCAGGAAAAACAGGGTAAACGTTACGTAAACCGCCTAAGCTTCGCCGCTGAAAAATCGGTTAATGCAGAACAATGTTCGCCGAGATCGCCTGCGGCGGATTGTCCGGGGGCGAGGAGGAAGCTGCGATGGCCACCCGGGCCGATCTCGCGCGCCTCGCTCTGGGACGGCGCCTACCAGGAGTCGATCCAGCGCAGCTTCTTTTCCGTGCGCACGGGGACCGGAGGCAGGGACTTCAGCCCCGACACAACCCAGCGCCGGGTGTCGGCCGGGTCGATGACGTCGTCGAGATCGGTCCCCGCCCCCCGCGCCAGAGCCTTGCCCGCCGCATAGGCCCGGGCCACCCGCTCGTCGAAACTCTTCTTGCGCTCCACCGGGTCGGCGATGGCCGCCAGTTCGTTGCGGTAGCCGAGCTTGACCGAACCCTCCAGCCCCATGCCGCCGAACTCGCCCGTCGGCCAGGCGACGCAGAACATGGCGGCCTGATAGCTGCCGCCGGTCATGGCGATGGCGCCCAGGCCGTAGCTCTTGCGCAGGATCACCGAGAAGATCGGCACGGTGAGGTTCGCCCCAATCACAAACAGCCGCGAGCAGTGGCGGATCAGGCCGGTCTTCTCCGCCTCGGGTCCCACCATGTTGCCGGGCGTGTCCGACAGCGACAGCAGGGGTATGTCGAAGGCCTCGCACAGCTGCATGAAGCGGGCGGCCTTGTCCGAGGCGTCGGCGTCGATGGCCCCGCCGATATGGTGCGGATTGTTGGCGAACACGCCGACCGGTCGTCCCTCGATACGGACAAGGGCGGTGATCATGGCCAGGCCGAATTTGGGCCGCAGCTCCAGGACCGAGCCCTCGTCGGCGATCAGCTCGATCACCTTGCGCACGTCATAGACCCGCAGCCGGTTCTCCGGGATCGACCGGCGCAGCAGCCGCTGGTCGGCGCAGGTCCAGTCCGCCACGGGACCCTGGAAATAGGAGATGTACTGCTTGGCCAGGCGCACGGCGTCGGCCTCATCTTCGGCCAGGACGTCGATGGTGCCATTGGCCTGCATGACCTTCAGCGGGCCGATCTCCTCAGGGCGGAAGACGCCCAGGCCGCCGCCCTCCACCATGGCCGGCCCGCCCATGCCCAGCGCCGAATCCTTGGTGGCGATGATCACGTCGCAGCAGCCGAGGATGGCGGCGTTGCCGGCGAAGCAGCGGCCGGAATTGATCCCCACCAGGGGCACGGCGCCCGATAGCCGGCCCCAGAACTCAAAGCCCCGGGTGAAGCCGCCGCCCTCGGTGTCGCCGGGCCGCCCGCCCCCGCCCTCGGTGAAGAATACGGTGGGCACCCGCCAGCGCAGGGCGATCTCGCTCATCCGGTCGAGCTTCTCGTGGTTGTGCGCGCCCTGGGTGCCGGCCAGCACCGTGTAGTCGTAGGCCATGACCGCGACCCGGGCCCGGTCCTCCGAAAACCGGTCGCCGTTCACCTGGCCCAGCCCCATGACCATGCCGTCGGCCGGGGTGGTGGCGATCAGTTCGTCGAGGGTGTTGCGCCGCCTGCGCGCCGCGATGGTCAGGGCGCCGTATTCCGTGAAGGTGCCGGGATCGCAGAGATCATCCACGTTTTCGCGGGTGGTCCGCTGTTTGGTCTTTCGCCGCCGCGCCACCGCCTCGGGCCGCGCGGCGTCCAGGGTCAGGCGATGGCGCTCCAGCACCTCGGCCAGGTCGGGGCGGATGACGTCGAGATCGATCACCTCCTCGGCCTCGCCGGCGCCGCCTTCCACCTCGACCTCCTCGAGGAAGGCCAGGGGATGGTCCTCGAAGACGGTGTCGCCCTGGCCCACGGTGATCTCGCGCACCACGCCGGAGAAGGCGGCGGAGACCACATGCTCCATCTTCATGGCCTCCATGATGAAGAGCGCCTGGCCCTCGCGGACCGTGTCGCCCACCGCGACGGTGAGCGCGATGACCGTGCCCTGCAGCGGCGCGCGCAGGGGCCTGGTCCCCTCCGGCCCCTCGGCCTCATCCTCTTCGGGATCGGCCGTGACCCGCTCGGCCTTGCCCAGCGCCAGGACCGCCAGGGGATCGACCGCGTCGATCTGCACCCCCGCGCGCTTGGCGACACCGCCGGCCGCGGGGGACTCAAAGTACAGCCTGGGGGCGTCGGCCGTGGCGGTCAGCTCGCCCATGGTCTCCTCGATGAAGCGGGTGTGGACCTCGCCCGCCGCCACCGCCGGATGGGCCAGCAGGCTTTGCAGGAAGCCGATATTGGTGGGGGCGCCCGCGATCTTGAATTCCGACAGCGCCCGGTGCGCCTTGGCCACGGCGACGGGCAGGCCGCCGGAGCCTGCGTGGACAATCAGCTTGGCCAGCAGGGAGTCGTAGCGGGCGCTGGTGCGGTAGCCGGCATAGCCGAAGCCGTCGACCCGGACACCCGGCCCCGACGGGGGCTCGAAGGCCGAGAGCAGGCCGCCGCCCGGCCGCGCGGAGCCGTCGGCGCCCATGGTCTCCAGGTTCACGCGGGCCTGCACCGCCACGCCGCGCGGCGCCGGGACCTCATCCTGAGTGAGGTTGAGGTCCGCCAGGGAGCTACCCCGCGCCACCTCGATCTGCAGGCGCACCAGGTCCAGGCCCAGCACCTCCTCGGTGACGGTATGCTCCACCTGCAGGCGCGGATTGGCCTCGATGAACACCAGGCGCCCGCCCGGCTCCACCAGGAACTCCACGGTGCCCAGGCTGCGATACCGGGCGGCCTGACCCAGGGCGACGGCGGCCTCGAACAGCCGCTCGCGGATCGCCATGGGCAGGGTCGAGGCCGGCGCGACCTCCACCACCTTCTGGCGCTGGCGCTGCAGGCTGCACTCGCGGTCCCACAGGTGGGAGATGCTGGTCCCGTCGCCGAGGATCTGCACCTCGATATGCCGGGCCCGGGGCAGGAACTGCTCGACATAGAGCGAGCCGTCGCCGAAGGCCGCCAGGGCCTCGGAGGCGCAGCGCTCGAAGGCCTGCTCCAGCTCGTCCGCCGACCGGGCCGGACGCATGCCCCGGCCACCGCCGCCGGAGACCGCCTTGACCATCACCGCTCCGCCGGGTCCCAGGCTCGCCAGGAAGGCCCTGGCCTGCGCCAGGGTCGTGGTCCCCTCCGTGCCCGGCAGGATCGGCACCTTGCATCGGGCGGCCAGCGCCCGGGCCTGCCCCTTGTCGCCGAACAGCTCCAGGGTTTCGGGGCTCGGCCCCACGAAGGTCACGCCCGCCTCGGCGCAGGCCCGGGCGAAGGCGGGATTCTCACTGAGGAAGCCGTAGCCCGGATGGACGGCGTCGGCGCCGACCTGCCTGGCGATCTGCAGGATCTGCGCGCCATCGAGATAGGCCGCGGGGCCCGAGCCCTTCAGACCCACCGCCTCGTCGGCCTTGCGGGTATGGAGGGATGAGGCGTCATCCTCGGCGAAGACCGCCACCGTGGCGATCCCCATCTCGGCGGCGGTGCGGGCGATACGCACGGCAATCTCGCCGCGGTTGGCGATCAGAAGCTTCTTCATGTCCCCTACCCTCTCGCGGCCGCCAGAGCGCGCCAGGGTTAAGTGGACCCCGGTTAACCCGTCCGGCGCGCTCTAACTTTATGTTTGAGAGCCTTTTTGAACGGATCAGATGATTCCATCTGATCCTAAAAGGCTCTCGGCCGTCTCATTGGTCTTGGTTTCAGCGCACCGGAGGCGACAACAGCCCTTCGAACAGCGGCCGCACATAGAGGTTCACCGCCTGGCCCGGCGTCACCGCCGCCGCCCAATGCCGCAGCTCGGCGGCCGCGTTGATCGCCGCGGTGATCACCTGGGCGCCGATATTGGTGTCGATGGGCCGAATGGAGCCGTCGGCGATCCCGTCGCTGATCAGCGAGGCGAAGCGGTCGGAGATGCGGTCGAACTTGGCCACCAGCTTGGGCTGGATGGACTCTGGCGCCGAGGTCAGGGCCGAGGTCCGCAGCAGGGGCGCATTGCCTGACATCTGGTACTCCACCAGGGCCGTGGCCACGGTGGCCAGGGTCTGGAGGCCATCGGTGGTGACGGCCTCGGCCTGGCGGATGGCCCGGCGCATCACCTCGATGGTGCGCTCGAAACAGGCCTCCACCAGTTCATCCTTGGTCTCGTTGTGGTGGTAGAAGGCGCCCTTGGTGACATTGAGCCGGGCCGAGATCTTCTCCACCGAGGCGCCGAGATAGCCCTCCTCGTTGATCAGCTCGGTGGCCGCCCGCAGGAAGAGCTCGCTGGAGATCTCTCCGCCCTCGGGCGGCTCAGGGATCAGGCCCGGCAGCGGCCTGGGATCCCAGACGGCGCCCGGCGCGGCCAGGCCGTCGGCGGTGATCGACAGCAGGCGCTGCGTGACCCGGCCATAGTCCTCGGGATCGTGCCGGTGCAGCCAGACCGGCGCCCAGAAGATCTCCGACAGCAGCATGTGGGCGCGCGCGTTCAGCTCCAGGCGGGTCAGGCTGGCGGTTTCCGGACCGTCCAGCAGGCCCCGCGCGCGGCGGAACATCGCCACATAGGCGTCGTTCACAGGAGGGGAGTTCAGAGCGCGCACGTCGTTGAAGGTCGTGAGCGGCTCGACCTCGGCCAGGGCCATGCGACGGTGATAGTCGAGATAGGCGTCGAAGAACCGGGTCAGGCGGTCCCGCACATCGGTCCCGGCCTCGCCAGCGACCAGGAACTGGCTGAACCCCTCCACGCCCTTCAGGAAGCAGGCGGCCGCCAGCTCTTCCTTGTTCTTGAAGTAGTAGATCACCCCGGTGGGCACGAGGTTCAGGCTGGCCGCCACCTCGCCCAGCGTCATGCCGCGCACGCCCTTGCGGTTCAGCACCTCGACGGCGGAGGCGACGATGGCGGTCTTGCGCTGTTCGAACCGGCGGGTCGGACCACGGGTCGTCTTCGCCGGCGGCTCAAGGATATCCGTCATGTCTCCACCCGCTACGCGCGGGCTGTCACCGCGTCTTCAAGTCCACCCTAGCCCGACCGATGGCCCCGGCGGAAGACGCCGGGGCCCTTGAGCGGTCAAACGCTTTTCAACGCCTCGGTATTGATCGGCAGGCTGCGGATCCGCTTGCCGGTCGCCGCGAAGATCGCGTTGCACAGGGCCGGCGGCGCGGGGGGCAGGGCCGGTTCGCCCAGGCCGGTCGGGGGGTTGTCGGTGATCAGGAAGTGCACCTCCACCGGCGGCGCGTCGGCGATCCGCATCAGCGGATAGTCGCCGAAGTTGCCCTGCACCGCCGCGCCGTTCTCGATGGTGATCAGCTGGCCGAGCGCCGCCGACAGGCCGTCGAGCACCGAGCCCTGCACCTGGTTGATCCCGCCCGCCGGATTGATGATCTGGCGGCCCACGTCGGCGGCCACCCACACCTTGTCCACCTTCACCGCGCCATCGGCCGCGACCGTGGCCTGCACCACCTCGGCGAAATAGCCCATGTGGCTGAAGTGGAAGGCGATGCCCATGCCCGTGCCCTTGGGCAGCTTGGTCTTGCCCCAGCCGGCCTTCTCGGCGGCCAGCTTGACCACGCCGCGCATGCGGTCGGCGGCGTAGCCGCTCTGGCCCGGCGTCCCCACCATGGCCCCGTCCCCCAGCAGCTTCAGGCGGAAGGCCACCGGGTCGGCGCCGGCCGCATGGGCCAGCTCGTCGATGAAGGACTGCATGACGAAGGACAGCGCATTGCTGCCCGGCGCCCGCAGGGGACCGGTCGGCACGCCGGTGGGGATCAGCGACAGGTCGTAGCGGAAGTTGGGCACGAAGCGGGCCGGGAACTCGTTCTGCGACATGCCGGCGCTGGAGGCGAACTTGCCGTCGTTCCCGAAGCTGACGAAGTGGTCGCGCCAGGCGGTGACTGCCCCGCTCGCATCGACGCCGCCCGACAGGAAGTGGTAGCCCCCCGGACGATAGAAGTCGTGCCGCAGGTCGTCCTCGCGGCTCCACACCAGCTTGACCGGCGCGCCGGCCTGCTTGGCGATCCAGGCCGCCTCGACCATGTAGTCATTGGCCAGCCGGCGACCGAAGCCGCCGCCGCAGCGGGTCATGTGCAGGCTGATGGCGGCGGGGTCCATGCCCAGGGTCTTGGCCACCAGCTGGCGGCCCGGCTCCGGGTTCTGGGTCGGCGCCCAGATCTCCAGCTTGCCGTCCTTGAAGGCGGCGGTGCAGTTCATCGGCTCCAGGGCGGCGTGGGCGATGAAGGGGTAGGAATAGGCCGCCTCCACCGTCTTGCTGGCCGCCTTCATCCCGGCCGCCACATCGCCGTCATTGCGCTCGGTGCGCAGGGGCGCGGCCTTGGAGAGCGCCAGCGCCTGGGCGTCGTAGTCGGCGGTGGACTGCTTGGAGGTGGGATGCTCAGCCCACTGGATGTTCAGCTTCTCGCGGGCCTTGTGGGCCTGCCACCAGCTGTCGGCCACCACCGCCACGCCGGGCAGCAGGCCGCTGAGCTCGGTTCCGCCCTCGACGATGAAGGCGTGACGCACACCCTTCACCGCCTTGGCGGCGGCCAGATCGGCGCTGGCCACCTTGGCGCCGAACACCGGCGCCTTGTCGAAGGTGGCGTAGAGCATGCCGGGAACCACCACATCGATCCCGAACAGCGGCTTGCCGGTCACCAGGCCGGCGCTGTCCACCTGCGGCATGAACCGGCCGAGGATCTTGTAGTCCTTGGCGTCCTTCAGCGGCACGGTCTTCAGGTCCGGAGCCGGCAGGGTCGCGGCCTTGGCGGCGAGCGAACCATAGGTCGCCTTCTTGCCAGAGGCCTTGTGATAGACGACGCCGAGGGCCGTGGTGCATTCGGCGGCCGGCACGTTCCAGGTCTGGGCGGCGGCGGCCACGATCATGGCCCGGCCCGCGGCGCCGACCCGGCGCAGTTCGTCCCAGTGCAGGGGGGTGGCCATGCTGCCGCCGGCGAACTGGCGGCCATAGGTGGCGGGGTCGCCGTCGGCCTGCTTGGTGGTGACCTGGGCCCAGTCGACGTCGAACTCCTCGGCGATGATCATCGGCAGGGAGGTCTTGATGCCCTGGCCGATCTCCGGGTTCTTGGAGACGATGGTGACCTTGTTGTCAGGCGTCAGGCTGACATAGGCGTTGAGCTTGGCCTCAGCGGCCGGCGCGGCGTCGGCCTTGCCGGCCACGCTGAAGGACAGCATCAGCCCGCCGGCCAGGGCGCCGGTCTTGAGCAGGTCGCGGCGCGAGGCGCCCTCGGTGAAACCGTCGGCCATCTTAAGCCTCCACCTTCTGGCCGGAGGCCTGTTTGATCGCCGCTCGGATGCGGATGTAGGTGGCGCAGCGGCAGATGTTGCCGCTCATCGCCGCGTCGATATCGGCGTCGGCCGGCTTGGGCGTGGCGTTCAGCAGGGCGGTGGCCGACATGATCTGGCCGGGCTGGCAGTAGCCGCACTGGGCGACGTCCAGCTCGGTCCAGGCGGCTTGGATCTTCTTGCCGTTGGCGGTGGCGCCGATCCCCTCGATCGTCACAACCTTGCCCGCGCCCACCGCCTCGATGGGCAGGGAGCAGGAGCGCACGGGCTGGCCGTCGACATGGACGGTGCAGGCGCCGCACTGGCCGACGCCGCAGCCGAACTTCGGCCCCAGGATCCCCAGCCCGTCGCGCAGCGCCCAGAGCAGGGGCGTGCCCTCCTCGACGTCCACGTTCTGGCTTTTGCCGTTGACGTTGATCTTGAAGACCATGGCGCCGTCCCTCCGAAATATCTTGTTGGGACAAGCCTAACCGCGACGCGACGCCTTAGCCAGTCAGGGGAATGATCCCCGTGAGGATTCCTGCGGTCAGCAGGACAAGGGACAGGGCCACGGCCCAGGCCAGGGTGAACCTCTGGTGCTGGGCCAGCTCCACCCGAACCAGGCCCACCAGCAGGTAGGTGGACGGCACCAGGGGCGAGAGCAGGTGCACGGCCTGGCCGGTGAGCGAGGCCCGCGCCATCTCCACCGGGCTGATCCCATAGGTCGCCGCGGCCTCCGTCAGGATCGGCAGGATGCCGAAATAGAAGGCGTCGTTGGAGATGAAGAAGGTGAAGGGCATGGACAGCAGGGCGGTGATCGGCGCCAGGTACGGCCCCAGCACCGGCGGGATAAGGCCAGTGACGCTGCCCGCCATCGCCTGCGTCATCCCGGTGCCGTTGAGGATGCCCGTGAAGATGCCCGCCGCGAAGATCAGGGCGATCACCGGCAGGATGTTGGGGGCATGGGCGGCGATCCGCGCCTTCTGGGCGGCGAGGGAGGGGTAGTTCACCACCAGGGCGATGGCCGTGGCGATCATGAACAGCACCGGCAGCGGCAGCACCCCCAGGATCAGGGCCGCCAGCAGGCCAAGCGTCAGGGCCAGGTTGACCAGGATCAGCTTCGGCCGCTCGGTGCGGTCGTTGTCGTCCACCAGGTCGCGGACCAGCGCCTCATCGTCGGGCGCGCGCAGCTGGCCGGTGGAGGACAGGGCGCCCAGCCGCTTCCTCTCGCTCCGGCCAAGGATCCAGGCGACGAGCAGAATGAAGGCCATCCCCGCCAGCATGCTGGGGATCATCGGAACGAAGATGTCGGCGGCGTCCAGCTGCAGGGCGCTTGCCGCCCGCGCGGTGGGCCCGCCCCAGGGGGTGATGTTGGTCACCCCGCAGGCCAGCATCAGCAGGCAAGCCAGGATCAGGGGATTGAGCCCCATGCGGCGGTACAGCGGCAGCATCGCCGCGCAGCAGATCAGGTAGGTGGTGGACCCGTCCCCATCCATGGAGACCACCAGGGCCAGCACCGCCGACCCCACGACGATCCGCACGGGGTCCCCGCCGACCGCGCGGACGATCGCGGCCACCAGGGGATCAAACAGCCCCGCATCGGTCATCAGACCGAAGTACAGGATGGCGAAGGCCAGCATCACGCCGGTGGGCGCCAGCGCCTTCACGCCGTCGAGCATCATCGGACCCAGGTCGGAGCCATGCCCCGCCAGCAGGCCGAAGACGACGGGGGTGAGGATCAAGGCCACCAGGGCCGAGACACGACCCGACATGATCAGGGTCATGAAGGTCGCCACCATGGCGAAGGCGAGCAGGGTCAACATGGGCGCCAACCTCGCCGAGAATCTGTCGGGGTGGAAGGCGTGCGTTTTCCTTCTCCCCTTGCGGGGTCGATAGGCCTCTCAGCCAGATCCACCGCGTCATCCCGGCCGTAGCGAAGCGAAGAGCCGGGACCCAGGAGCCCAGCCCCGTCACCTGGGTCCCGGATCGGCCTGGCGGCCGTCCGGGATGACGGCAATTATTCTGAGGTGGCGGGCCCCCTCATCCGACCGGTCTCCGACCGGCCACCGTCGAGAGCGAGCCGGGCTACTCAAGCCCGGCTATGCGGTTCGCC
>NZ_JAOTJD010000051.1:0-26883 GCF_042714595.1 Phenylobacterium ferrooxidans
GGCTATGCAGTTCGCCAACGATTTGGCGAACTGCCGCTCTCGACCCCGCAAGGGGAGAAGGAACCCCCCCTTGCCAACCCCCGTTCTCTCAGCCACCTTGCCCCCACCAAAGGGAAGACCCCGAGATATGAGTACCGGCTGCACTGCGGGCTGAACGCCCCACCGCACACGCCGCGCCACACCGCGCGGCCCGTACTCACACATCTCGACCCACGGTAAATCATGGCATTTCTGCGCAATGACGCGATCAATCGCGTCAACCTGCACTCCGGCGTCCAGGCCCTGGCCCAAGGCGCCGGCAGCATCTTCTTCTTCGTCCTCCTGCTGAAGGCCGGCGTCTCGGTTCCCCACGCCCTGCTGGCCCAGGCGGCCATCGTCACGGCCCGCTTCGTCCTGCGTCCCCTTGTACTGCCCCTGGCCATCCGGTTCGGGCTCAAGCCCCTGCTGATCGCCGGCACGCTGATGCTGGCCCTGCGCTTCCCCCTGCTGGCGGAGGTCGGTGGGATCGACTTGGCCCTCATCGCCCTGCTGGCGGTCACGGCGGTGGCCGAGCTGACCTACTGGCTGGCCTACAACACCTATTTCGCCATGCTGGGGGACGACGAGCATCGCGGCCACCAGGTCGCGGCGCGGGAGGCCTTCATCGCCGTGCTCAGCATCGCCTCGCCCCTGCTGGGGACCTGGGCCCTGCTGACGCTCGGGCCGCGTTGGGCCTTCGCGGGGATCGCGGTGGTCCAGGCGCTCGCCGCCCTGCCCCTGCTGGGCCTGCCCAACATGAGCGTCGTGGCCCAGGCGCCGGGCGCCCTGCGCGCCGCCAAACTGGCCTTCGCCCTGCTGGTGATCGATGGCTGGTTCGACGCCTGCTACTTCTTCGTCTGGGAGATCGGCCTCTTCCTCAGCCTGGGCGAGAGCATCGCGGCCTATGGCGGGGCCATGGCGCTGGCCGGCCTGGTCGGCGCCAGCTTCGGCCTCTGGGTCGGCCGCCATGTGGACGGCGGCGGCGGACGGCGCACCGTGCTGATCGCCTATTCCGTGGCCGTCGCCATCGTGACCCTGCGCGCAGGCGCCCTGCCCACCCCCTGGCTGGCCGTCATCGCCCACGCCTTGGGCGCCGTGCTCATGCCCCTGCTGCTGCCGCCGCTCGGCGCGGCGGCCTACACCCTGGCCAAGGCGTCGCCCTGCCCCTTCCGGTTCCACATGGTGACGGAGGGCGGCTGGGACATCGGCTGCGCGGGGGCCTGCGTGACCGCGGCCGCCCTCATCACCCTCGGCGCCCCGCTCAGCGTCCCCATCCTGCTGGCCCTTCCGGCCGTGGCAGCCGGGTTCACGCTGCTGTGGCGCTACTTCGGACGGCTGGCGGCGGCATAAGCCTGCGGCTTCCTTCTCCCCTTGCGGGGTCGATAGACCTCTCCAGCAAACCCAATCCCGTCATCCCGGACGCCGACAGGCGATCCGGGACCCAGGGGCCTCGCGCACCGCTCCTGGGTCCCGGCTCTCCGCTTCGCTGCGGCCGGGATGACGGCAGTTATTGCTCCGAGAGCGGAGCGCGACCTCTCATCCTTCAGCTGCGCTGACACCTTCTCCAGCAGGGAGAGAAGGATGAAGAACGATCTCCCGCGCCACCCCGATCGCCGCCAGGAAATCCCGGTCGTGGCTCACCACCAAGAGCGCCCCGTCATAGCCCCGCAGCGCGGCCTCTATCGCCGCCAGCGAGTCCAGGTCCAGGTGATTGCTGGGCTCGTCCAGGATCAGCAGCTGCGGCGGAGCCTCCGCGCACAGCACGCAGGCCAGCGCCGCCCGCAGCCGCTCGCCGCCGCTGAGCGATCCCACCCGCTTGTCGCCGGCCACATTGCGGAACAGGAACCGCGCCAGGGCGGCGCGCGCGCCATTGTCGCTCGCCGTCGGATTGAGCCGCCGGAACGCCGCCACCAGGGTCTCGTCGTCGCCCAGCATCGCCGTCTTCTGGTCCAGCAGCGCGGCCCGCACGCCCAGGCTCACCCGCCCGGACACGGGCGCCAGCGCGCCGGTCGCCAGCCGGATCAGGGTCGTCTTGCCCGCCCCATTCGGTCCGGTCACCGCCACCCGCTCGGGCCCGGTCATGCGGAAGTCGAAGGCCAGCACCGGCCCGCCGGGATGGCGGAACGTGACGTCCTCGAAGGCCAGCACCCCCTTGCCCGCCGCCAGGCCTGACGGCGGCAAGTCGAAGGCCAGCCGCCGCAGCCGCTCCACCTTCCCCTGCGCCTCCGCCAGCTCGGCCCCGGCCTGTTGCGCCAGCTTCTCCGCCAGCCGCCCCTCGCGGGCTCCGGAGGTCTCGGCCCGCTCGGCCATGGCCCCCAGCAGGATCTTCGGCGCGCTGCCGGAGGCGGCGAACCGCTTGCCCGCCGCGTCGCGCCGCGCCTTCTTCTCCCGCGCCCCCTGGGCCTCGCGCGCGACCCTCGCCACGGTGCGCTCGGCGCTGGCCAGCCCCTGCTCGGCGGCCGCCGCCTCCTGGGCCTTGCGCTCCAGATAGAGGTCGTAGTTTCCGCCATAGACCTTGGCGCCCAGGCCCGACAGCTCGACGATGCGGTCCATCTCCCGCAGCAGGGCGCGGTCGTGGCTGATCACGATGGCGCCGCCCTTCCAGCCGGCCAGCACGCGCGCCACCATCGCCCGGGCCTCGGCGTCCAGGTTGTTGGTGGGTTCGTCCAGCAGGATCAGATCGGGCGCCTGGATCAGCAGCCCGGCCAGGGCCAGGCGCGTGGCCTCCCCGCCGCTCAGGGTGGCGGCCTCGCGGTCCACATGTTGGCCAACCATGCCCACCGCCGCCAGCGCCTGCTCGATGCGCGACTCCAAGTCCCACAAGGCGTTGGCGAAGTCGTCCTCGGCACCGCGCGACTCCTCGATGCGCACCTGTCGGTCAATGTCGGCCCGCACTCCCAGCAGGTCGGCGACCGTGGCCCCTTCGGGCGGGCTCATCGCCTGGCGCAGCACCCCGATCGCGCCGCGAACGGCCACGGAACCTGACACCGGTGTCAGCTCCCCGGTGATCAGCCGCAGCAGCGTGGTCTTGCCCACGCCGTTGCGCCCGACAAGGCCGGTGCGTTCGGCCCCGAAGGCGAGGTTCAGATTGTCGAAAAGGCTTACGCCGTCAGGCGTTGCGTACGAAAGACGCTCGAGTGTCAGATGGGCGGGCATGGGCGACCTTGGGGGCGTTGGCGTTGCGGACGAGGCTCTGTTCCGTCGGCATGCGCATGGTCGTCAGGCTCCTTCTGAGCGCCCGATATAGGCCCCGCCCCGGCCTCGCGCAATCCGGACCCGGCATCCCCGCGACCCCTTGAGCGCGCCTGCGAAAGGCCCGACTCCTCCATCCATGACCACCGACATGTCCGACCTCGACCGCTACGGCTGCGCCGTCCTCCCCGGCCTCCTGACCCCGGCCGCCTGCCGCGACCTGGCCGCCCTCTACCCCCGCGAAGAGGGCTTCCGCAGCCGGGTGGTCATGGGCCGCCATGGCTTCGGCCAGGGCGAGTACCGCTACTTCAGCCACCCACTCCCAGACCCCGTCCAGGCCCTGCGCGAGGCCCTCTATCCCCAGCTGGTGGACATCGCCAACCGCTGGAACGAGACCATGGGCATCGACGTGCGCTACCCCTTGCGGCACAAGGAATTCCTCGCCCGCTGCCACGCCGCCGGCCAGGTCCGCCCCACCCCGCTGCTGCTCCAATACGGCCCCGGCGACTACAACTGCCTGCACCAGGACCTCTACGGCGAGCACGTCTTCCCCCTGCAGGTCGCCGTCCTGCTGTCGGAGCCCGGCCAGGACTTCACCGGCGGCGAATTTGTCCTGACAGAACAACGGCCTCGTATGCAGTCCCGCGCCGAGGTCGTGTCCCTGAGGCAGGGCGACGCCGTGGTCTTCGCCGTCCACCACCGCCCGGTCCAGGGGACCCGCGGCGCCTATCGCGTGAGCATGCGCCACGGTGTCAGCCGCCTGCGCAGCGGTCAGCGCCATACCCTCGGGATCATCTTCCACGATGCGGCTTGAGCCTTGCCTTGAGCCTCGGAACGGCGAAGGCTCGGGGCCTTCAGTTGGGAGAGCCGCCTTGCACCGTATGACCGTTCCGCTCGCGATCCTGTGGGCCTCCTGCGCCCTGCCCGCGCTCTCAGCCACCCCCGCCGCCGAGGCCCACAAGGCGGCCATGGTGCTGGACACCCACTTCGACACCCCGGCCAACTTCCATCGCCCCGGCTGGGACATCATGGACCGCCATTCGGTGGAGGCCGACGGCAGCCAGGTGGACTATCCGCGCATGGTGGAGGGCGGGGTCGACGGCGGCTTCTTCGCCATCTTCACCCCCCAGGGCGCCCGCACCCCGGAGGGCGACGCCAAGGCCCGCGACGCCGCCCTGCTGCGGGCTGTGGAGATCCACCAGATGGTGGCCAAGCACGGCGCAAAGTTCGCCCTGGCCACCCGGGCCGAGGAGGCCGCCCCCATCGTCGCGGCGGGCAAGAAGGTGGTCTTCATCAGCATGGAGAACAGCCAGCCGGTGGAGGCCGACCTCACCCTGATGGCGACCTTCTACACCCTGGGGGTCCGCATGATGGGGCCCATCCACTTCATGAACAACGACCTCGGCGACTCCTCCACCGACCCCAAGGGCAAGGAGTGGAACGGCTTGAGCGACAAGGGAAAAGCCTTCGTCGCCGAGGCCAATCGACTGGGCGTTGTGCTGGACGCCAGCCACGCATCGGACGAGGTCCTGGACCAGATGATCGCGCTCTCCACCACCCCGCTGATCCTGTCGCACTCAGGTCTGAAGGCCATCTTCGACCACCCGCGCAACATCGACGACACCCGGCTGAAAGCCCTGGCCGCCAAGGGCGGAGTCATCCAGATCAACGCCTTCTCCAACTACATGGTGGCTCAGCCGAAGATCCCCGAACGGGACGCGGCCATGGCCGACCTGATGAAGGCCATCGGCGCCAGCGGCCGCGACATGACGCCGGCCCAGCGCAAGGCCTTCCTCGAAGGGCGCAAGGCCATCGACGCCAAGTGGCCCATGCCCCGCGCCAACCTCGACGACTTCATGAAGCACATGTTGCACGCCATCGAGGTGGCCGGGATCGACCATGTGGGCGTCTCGGGCGACTTCGACGGCGGCGGCGGCATCGCGGGTCTGGAGGACGTCACCGACTATCCCAGGATCACCGAGCGCCTGATCGCGGCCGGCTATTCCAGGGACGACGTGGCCAAGGTCTGGGGCGGCAACGCCCTGCGCGTCCTCAAGGCCGCCGCTGACGCCCGCACGGCCAAGTGATCGCTGCTGACAGATTCTGGCAGCTGACGCGTTAAACTCCGCGCGCACTCACGGCGGCGTGGAAACCGGTGTCTCTGCGACGTTTGTTCCCAGATTGTTCCCATGTTATCCGTGAGTCCGTTCACTACATTAAGCGGTCCCGTCGAGACCCTCGGCGGGTGACGAGCGTTTCAGGACAACATGGCCGAACAGCTGAACTTCATCCGCGTGCGCGGCGCGCGTGAGCACAATCTGAAAGACGTCAGCGTCGACATTCCTCGCGGCGAGCTGGTGGTGATCACCGGGCTGTCGGGGTCTGGAAAGAGCTCGCTGGCCTTTGACACCATCTATGCCGAGGGTCAGCGGCGCTATGTCGAGAGCCTGTCGGCCTATGCCCGCCAGTTCCTGGAGCTGATGTCCAAGCCCGACGTGGACCTGATCGAGGGCCTGTCGCCGGCCATCTCCATCGAGCAGAAGACCACCAGCCGCAATCCGCGCTCCACGGTCGGCACGGTCACAGAGATTCACGACTACATGCGCCTGCTGTGGGCCCGGGTCGGCGTGCCCTACTCGCCGGCCACCGGCCTGCCCATCGAGAGCCAGACCGTCTCCATGATGGTCGACAAGCTGACGGCCCTGCCCGAGGGCGAGCGCCTCTATCTGCTGGCCCCGGTGATCCGCGGCCGCAAGGGCGAGTACCGCAAGGAGATCGCCGAGTGGCAGCGGGCCGGCTTCCAGCGGCTGAAGATCGACGGGGAGTTCTTCCCCATCGAGGACGCCCCGGTGCTGGACAAGAAGTTCAAGCACGACATCGACATCGTGGTGGACCGGCTCGTGACCAAGGCCGGTCTCGAGGGCCGCTACGCCGACAGCCTGGAGACCGCGCTCAAGCTCGCCGACGGCATCGCCGTGGCCGAGTGGGCCGACAAGGCCGAGGGCGAGGCTGAACCCCGCCGCATGCTGTTTTCCGAGAAGTTCGCCTGTCCGGTCTCGGGCTTCACCATCAGCGAAATCGAACCGCGACTGTTCTCGTTCAACAATCCCTACGGCGCCTGCCCGGTCTGCGACGGCCTGGGGATGAAGCTCGCCTTCGACGCCGACACCATCGTGCCCGACAGGGACAAGTCCCTGCACAAGGGCGCCATCGCGCCCTGGTCCAAGGGCCCCTCGCCCCTTTACACCCAGACCTTGCAGGCCCTCTCGCGGCACTACGGCTTCTCGATGGACGAGCCCTTCTGGAAGCTGCCGGAACAAGCCAGGAAGGTGGTCCTCTACGGATCGGGGACCGACAAGATCAAGTTCGTCTATGACGACAACGCCCGGAAGTACGAGGTCAACAAGACCTTCGAGGGCGTGCTGCCGAACCTGGAGCGCCGCTGGCGGGAAACCGACAGCGCCTGGGTACGCGAGGAACTGGGCCGCTATCAGTCGGAGACGCCCTGCGAGGCCTGCGAAGGCTATCGCCTGAAGCCCGAGAGCCTGGCGGTGAAGATCGCGGGCCAGCATGTGGGCCAGGTTTCACGCCTGTCCATCCGCCACGCCGAGGAGTGGTTCACCGCACTGGAGAACAGCCTCACCGACAAGCAGATGGAGATCGCGCGCCGGATCCTGAAGGAGATCAATGATCGCCTGCGCTTCCTGGTGAACGTCGGGCTGGACTATCTCAACCTCAGCCGCGCGTCGGGCACGCTTTCGGGCGGCGAGAGCCAGCGCATCCGCCTGGCCAGCCAGATCGGCTCGGGCCTGACCGGCGTGCTCTACGTACTGGACGAGCCCAGCATTGGCCTGCACCAGCGCGACAACACCCGGCTGCTCACCAGCCTCAAGGGCCTGCGCGACCTCGGCAACTCCGTTCTGGTGGTGGAACATGACGAGGAGGCGATCATGACCGCCGACTATGTCATCGACATGGGCCCCGCCGCCGGCATCCACGGCGGCGAGATCATCGCCGAGGGCACCGCCGCCCAGGTGATGGCCAACCCCAAGAGCATCACCGGCCAATACCTGTCGGGCGCGCGCGAGATCGAGGTTCCCCAGGACCGTCGCCCGATCTCCAAGAAGAAGGTGCTGCGCGTCATTGGCGCCACCGGCAACAACCTGAAGAATGTCACCGGCGAGATCCCGGCCGGGACCTTCACCTGCATCACCGGGGTGTCGGGGGGCGGCAAGTCCACCTTCACCATCGAGACCCTCTACAAGGCCGCGGCGCGGCGCCTGCACAACGCCTCGGACGCGCCGGCCCCCCACGACCGCATCGAGGGGCTGGAGATGTTCGACAAGGTCATCGACATCGACCAGTCGCCCATCGGCCGCACGCCGCGCTCCAACCCCGCCACCTATACCGGCGCCTTCCAGCCCATCCGCGACTGGTTCGCGGGGCTCCCCGAGTCCAAGGCGCGAGGCTATGGGCCGGGCCGCTTCAGCTTCAACGTCAAGGGCGGCCGCTGCGAGGCCTGCCAGGGCGACGGGCTGATCAAGATCGAGATGCACTTCCTGCCCGACGTCTACGTCACCTGCGACGTCTGCCACGGCAAGCGCTACAACCGCGAAACTCTGGAGGTGCTGTTCAAGGGCAAGTCGATCTCCGACGTCCTGGACATGACCGTCGAAGAGGCCGCCGACTTCTTCAAGGCCGTGCCGCCGGTGCGCGACAAGATGGACACGCTGAAGAAGGTGGGCCTGGGCTACGTCCAGGTCGGCCAATCGGCCACCACCCTCTCAGGGGGCGAGGCCCAGCGGGTGAAGCTGTCCAAGGAGCTGTCACGCAAGGCCACCGGCAAGACCCTCTACATCCTCGACGAACCCACCACCGGCCTGCACTTCGAGGATGTGAAGAAGCTGCTGGAGGTGCTCCACGAGCTGGCTGACCAGGGCAACACCATGGTGGTGATCGAGCACAATCTCGACGTCGTGAAGACCGCCGACTGGATCGTGGACTTCGGGCCCGAGGGCGGCGACGGCGGCGGCGAGATCGTGGCCCAGGGCACGCCGGAACAGGTCGCCGCCAACTCCAAGAGCTGGACCGGCCGCTACCTCGCTGAAATCCTCAAGCGCCACGAGGACCGCCGCAAGGCCCGCGTGAAGAAGCTGGTCAACGCTTAGGCTTCCCTCAAACATTCGTTTGAAATAGCGTCGTTCCATTGTTTTGATCATTGGAGTCGACCCATGAAGCTCTACGGCGCGCCGAACCCTGCCCCCAATCCCCGCCGCGTGCGCATCTTCCTGGCCGAGAAGGGCATCGACCTGGCCGAGACCCCGGTCAACATGATGAAGCGCGAGCATAAGAGCCCGGAATTCCGCGCCAAGAACTCCCTGGGCCAGCTCCCCACCCTGGAGCTGGACGACGGCACGACGATCTCTGAAACCGTCGCCATCTGCCGCTATCTGGAAGAGACCAATCCCGAGCCGCCGATGTTCGGCACGACGGCGGTGGAGCGGGCCCTGGTGGACCAGTGGATCCGCCGGGTCGAGTTCACCGTGATGACCCCCGTGGGCATGTACTGGCGCCACGCCCACCCGCGCACGGCGGCCCTGCTGACCCAGTTCAAGGATTTCGGTGAGTCCAACGCCGAAACCTACAAGGGCGCGCAGAAGTACCTGGACCGCGAGCTGGAGGGTCACCAGTTCGTGGTGGGCGACACCTACACCATGGCCGACATCTGCCTGCTTTCGACCGTCGACTTCGCCGAATGGATCGGCCTGCCGATGGAGCCGGAGTTCGAGCACCTGAAAGCCTGGCACGACCGGGTCACCGCCCGGCCCAGCGCCAACGCCTGATGCGATTGCTCCGTGGGGTAGAATCCTTAGTGAGAGCGTGACAGCCTGAACCGGCTTCCACTTCAGGCTGTCACGCTCTAGCCCCGCGGAGCACCCGTCAGTTCGCGATAGGCCTCGGCCAGTGGCGAATAGATCATCACCACCTGCAGGATGGGCAGCAACAGTTGCACCATCAGGGTGGCGATGAAAGCCACGATGGCCAGCGGCGCCAAGTTGCTGGGATTGGCGATGGCCGCGTTGCCGCCGGCGATGGCCACGGTGGCGTAGCTGATGATGCTGAACAGCAACCAGACCATGATGTAGAAGATGATGGCCAATATGGTCATCCCGAACAGGCTCCAGAAGTGGCCCTTGGTGAGCCGCCAGGAGTCGAAGATCGCGATGCGATGCTCGGCGAAGGTCATCGGTGTGGCCAGCAGCAGGCGCACCCCGGCCCAGATCATGGCCCCGGCCAGCCCCAGGCTGACCACCACGCCGAAGGGGCCGCCCAGGCTGGCCGCGCCGAAGGCGAGCACCAGAAACAGCACGCCCACCGAGAAGAGCGCCAGATTGACGACGGTCAGCCGCAGTTCGTCAGCGCCCAGCCTCAGGTGGGCGATGCCCTTTTCCGACGGGCGCAAAGCCAGCCGGTAGATCCCGCCCATCAGGACGGAGAGCAGGAAGATCGAGATGACGATAATGGCCAGGAACGCAAACTGGTGCTGGCGCAGCACCGAGCCGTAGGCACCGGCGTCCCCGGACTCCAGGCCGCCGTTCTGCACGAACTTGATGAAGTCCGGGCCCAGCGCCATGACCATGATCATGGCGATCACCATGATGCCGAGGAAGTAGACCAGGCTCCAGGCCAGGATCGTTCCTGGCCGTTCGCGCGTAATCCTGAAGCCTTCCAGCGCCGACTCGCTCGGCGAAAACTTGGTCATGTCTGTCCTCTGGCCGTCCGTCTGGAACACCAAACGAGTCGGCCGCCCCTTTGGCTGCGATCTTTGCGGTTGCGGCTCTTGCGCCGCAAGGCCTCCCTCGCGATCCGGCGCAATCGTTGCTACTTAGCCACGCATGAGCACCAAGATTGACCCAGTCCATGTGATCGGCGGCGGCCTGGCCGGTTCGGAAGCCGCCTGGCAGATCGCCCAGGCCGGCGTGCCGGTCGTCCTGCACGAGATGCGTCCGGTGCGCGGCACCGACGCCCACCATACCGACGGCCTGGCGGAGCTGGTCTGTTCCAACTCCTTCCGGGCCGACGACTGGACCGCCAACGCCGTGGGCCTGCTGCACGCCGAGATGCGCCGCCTGGACTCGATCATCATGTCCTGCGGCGACGCCCACCAGGTGCCGGCCGGCGGCGCCCTGGCCGTTGACCGCGACGGTTTCTCCCAGGCGGTCACCGCCCGCCTGGAGGCCCATCCCAACGTGTCCATCGCGCGGGAGGAAGTCGCGGGCCTGCCGCCCGCCGATTGGGACAGCGTGATCGTGGCCACCGGCCCCCTCACCTCTCCGGCTCTCTCCGACGCCATCCTGTCCCTGACCGGCGAGGGCGAACTTTCGTTCTTCGACGCCATCGCCCCGATCGTCAATTTCGACTCCATCGACATGGGTGTCGCCTGGCGGCAGTCGCGCTATGACAAGGAAGGCCCAGGCGGCGACGCGGCCGCCTATATCAACTGCCCCTTGGACAAGGCCCAGTACGAGGCCTTCATCGACGCCCTGCTGGCCGGGCCGAAGAGCGAGTTCAAGGACTGGGAGAACGTCCCCTATTTCGACGGCTGCCTGCCCATCGAGGTGATGGCCGAGCGGGGTCGCGAGACCCTGCGCCACGGCCCCATGAAGCCCGTGGGCCTGACCAACGAGCACAATCCCCAGGAAAAGGCCTACGCCATCGTCCAGCTGCGGCAGGACAATGCGCTGGGTACGCTGTGGAACATGGTGGGCTTCCAAACCAAGCTGAAGCACGGCGCCCAGACCGACATCTTCCGCACCATTCCGGGCCTGGAGAAGGCTGTGTTCGCGCGGCTCGGCGGCCTGCACCGCAACACCTTCCTCAACAGTCCCAAGCTGCTGGACACCCAGCTTCGCCTGAAGGTGCAGCCCCGCCTGAGGTTCGCCGGGCAGGTGACCGGCGTCGAAGGCTATGTGGAGAGCGCGGCCATGGGGCTGCTGGCCGGCCGCCTGGCCGCCGCCGAGCGTCTTGGGGCGCCCATCGAGGCGCCGCCCGCCACCACGGCCATGGGGGCGCTGGTCGGTCACATCACCGGGGGGCACCTGGAGGGCGGCAAAGGCTCGTTCCAGCCCATGAACATCAACTACGGTCTGCTGCCCCCGGTCGAGGCCGTCGCCAAGCGCGACGAGACCGGCCGCCGCCTGGGCGCCAAGGAAAAGTCGCGCGGCAAGAAGCTGGCGGTGGGCGAGCGGGCGTTGGCTGACCTGGAGACCTGGGTCACGGGCGAAACGCGGGTCGCCGCCGAATAGGCCTCAGACCCTGCCGCGCGCGACGGCCAGGAACAGACGCAGCCGGGCTTCCAGCTCCGAGGGCCTTCGGCCCTTGGCGCGAACGCGGGCCAGGGTCGCGTGGGCGATGGCCGGGAAGGCCGACACCGGCAGGCCAGCCGCGTCCTTCAAGGCTCGGTCGAGGATCGGCCCGACATCGGGCCCGGCCAGACCCGCCGTGCCGATCAGCCGCCCGATGGCCCAGGCGCGGCCGCCGGCCAGGGCCTGATCCTCATCGGCCTTGCGGTCCAGCATCCAGGCGGCGAGGACGGAGGCGGCGCCCGCCGTGCCGTCGGCCCACTCCAGGGCCTCGCCCAGCTTCATAGGCTCGGCGCTGAGCTCGCGGTAGCGGGCATCGATCATCGCCTCCAGACGGGGACGCGGCAGGCCGTGGCGGCCGATGGCCGCGGCCAGCGCCAGCGCCGTCGGATGTTTGCGCACCGTGCGCCCCTCGAAAATCTCGTCCAGCACCTCGGTCCACCAGGTCAGGCGGATCTCGCCCATCAGCGGATTGGAGGCGACCCGGGGCGCCCGGGCCAACTCATGGTCGAAGGCGTAGAGGGCGATGATGTCGGCGCGGGTCTCGCGGTTCGGAATGAAGCGGCTGGACAGCCAACGGTCGGGATCGACGCGGCCCACCAGGGCGTCAAGATCGTACGGATCGTGGGCGTCGTCTTCGGACATGGTGTTCGCAAAATGCAAAAGGCCCGCCGGTTGGGGCGGGCCTTCCGATTGTAATGGACCCGAGGCCTTAGCCGAAGAGCGTCTGGCTCATGGTCATGGTCACCAGCATCGGGATCGACAGCAGGGTGTTGGTCCGCGAGAACAGCATCGCTGTGCGGCCGGCCTTGGCCTTGGCGTCGGCGTCAGCTTCCACGAGGCCCAGGGCGATCTTCTGGTTGGGCCAGATGAAGGCCCAGACGTTGATGAACATCACCGTAGCGAGCCACATGCCCATGCCGATGAAGATGTGGCCGACATTGGCGAAGCCCTCGGTGGCGCCCAGGGTGAAGGCTTCCACCAGATAGCCGCGGTTCATGGCCAGGATCACGCCGGCCACCCAGGTGAAGAGCGCCGCCCAACGGAACCAGAACAGCGCCGCCGGGGCGATGTACTTGGAGACCGCCGGCTTCAGCTCGGCCGGGATCTGGGCCATCTGCGGGATCTGGACGAAGTTGAAGTAGTACAGCAGGCCAATCCACATGATGCCGAACAGCACATGCAGGAAGCGGAACACCGCCTGGAAGAAGATCGCGTCGGCCGAGCCGTAGTGGCTGAAATAGCCTGCGATTATGATCAGCGCGAGCACGCAGCTCACGAGAACGGTGTTGCGAAGATTAGCGAGTAGTCCAGCCATGGGTATGCCTCTACGATTCCTGCCCTGACCGTCAGCTATACGGGGTTTCAACCGGGGCTGCTAGCGGCCCGACCTAGATGGCGATCAGGGCGGCGGCCAGCCGGCGACCTTCGGCGGTGAGCACATTGTACATCCGCGCCGCGGTCGGGGTGTCCATGAATTCCAGGCCGATGCCCGCTTTGGCGAGCGCTTCGCGCACCGCCCTGGGCGGAAGGGCGTTGGCGACCCCCATGCCCAGCAGCAGGAACTCCACGTCCCGCGCCCCGGCCTCAATTACGCCCGACAGGCTCTCGGGCGTGAGATCGGCGAGGCCTGACACCTGCCAAACCTGAGCCTGATCCTGGACGATCAGCACCGAGCCCTCGTGGCGCACCCCCGACAGCCGGAACCCGCCGTCGCCATAGGCGTCGATGGAGGGGGCGTCGCGGGCCACGGCCTCAGGGCCTCGCGTTGGCCGGCTTCAGGGGCTCGGCTGGCTCGTCGCCGCGCTTGACGCCCCAGAGCAGGATCACCGGCGCCGCGACATAGATCGAGGAATAGGTGCCGATGATGATCCCGAAGATCATGATCAGGGAGAAGGCCAGCAGGGTCGGGCCACCGAAGATCGCCAGGCCGCCGAGGGCCAGGACAGCGGTAAGGCCGGTGATCACCGTCCGCGACAGCGTCTCGTTGATCGACAGGTCGATCACCTCGCCCAGCGGCATCGACTTGTACTTGCGCAGGTTCTCCCGAAGACGGTCGAACACCACCACGGTGTCGTTCATCGAATAGCCGATGATGGTCAGGATGGCGGCGATGGTGGTGAGGCTGAACTCCAGCTTGAAGATCGCGATCAAACCAAAGGTCAGGATGACGTCGTGGAACAGACCCACGACCGCGCCCACGCCGAACTGAAGTTCGAACCGGAACCAGATGTAGAGCAGCATCAGGCCGATCGCGAGGCCCAGGGCGAGGATCCCGCTCTGGAACAGCTCGCCCGAGACCTTGGGTCCCACGACGTCCGCACGCTGGAAGGTCACAGGTCCGAGCGCCTGCACCAGGGCGGCCTTGACCTTGTCCACCGCCACTGCGGGCGCTACGCCTTCAGGTGTCTGGAAGCGGATCATGGCCGTGGTCGGCTCACCGAAGGCCTGAACCTGAACGTCGCCGATATTCTGCGCGTCCAGGGTCTTGCGGGCCAGGCTCAGATCCACAGCCTTCGGGGCGGTGGAGATTTCCAGCAAGGTTCCGCCCTTGAAGTCGATCCCGCAGGACAGGCCGCCGCAGGGGGGCTGGAAGGGGAACAGGGTGAAGCCTAGCGAGACCACCACTGCGACCGCCGAGACGATGGCGGCGAGGCGGGAAAAGGCGACGAACCGGAAGTTCGTCTTGATCGGCAGCACCTTGATGAGAGGCCAGTACTTGGACATGTCGGCGTCTCCCTAAACGATCGGCAGGGTCTTGGGGCGGACCCTGCGGAACCAGATCGACAGCAGGAACTGGGTCACAACGACCGCCGAGAAGACGGACGTCAGGACGCCGATGGACAGGGTCCAGGCGAAGCCCCGCACCGGGCCGGACCCGAACTGGAACATGATCAGGGCCGCCAGGATCGTCGTCACGTTGGCGTCGATGATCGTGGTCATGGCGCGCGAGAAGCCCGCGTCCATGGCCGACAGCACCGGACGCCCCGCCCTGAATTCGTCGCGCATGCGCTCGTAGATCAGCACATTGGCGTCAACGGCCACGGCCAGGGTGAGGATCAGGCCCGCGATGCCGGGCAGGGTAAGGGTTGCCTGGGTGACCGACAGGGTGGCGACAATGAGCAGGCCGTTGACCAACAGGGCGATCACGGAAATCCCGCCGAACAGGAACCCGTAGGACAGCAGCATGAAGACCAGGATCGCCATGAAGCCGACGGCCGTGGAGATCTTGCCGGCCTGGACGGCGTCGGCCCCGAGTTCGGCGCCGACGGTCTGTTGCTGCTCGACGCTGAGGGGCGCCGGCAGGGCGCCGGCCCTCAGCAGGATAGCCAGGTTGTTGGCGCTCTCAGGTGTGAAGTTCCCGCTGATCTGGCCAGAGCCGCCGGTGATGGCGCTCTGGATCACCGGGGCGGAGATGACCCGGTTGTCCAGCACGATGGCGAATCGCTTGCCGAGGTTCTGGGCCGTGGCGTCGCCGAACCGGCGCGCGCCTTGGCCGTTGAAGCGGAAGTTGACGATCGCCTCCCCGGTCTGGGAGTCGAAAGCCTGACTGGCGTCGGTGAGCATCTCGCCGGTGACCAGGGCGCGCTTCTTCACCAGCAGGGCGCCGCCTTCTTCGCTGGGCAGCACCTGAGAGCCGGGCGGGATGCGGCCCGCGGCGGCTTCCTCAGGGGTGACGCTGTCGTCCACCATCTGGAAGGTGAGCTTGGCGGTTTGGCCGATGATGTCCTTCAGCTTTTCGGGATCGCTCTCGCCCGGCGCCTGGACGACGATGCGGTCGATCCCCTGACGGCGAATGTCGGGCTCCTTGGTGCCCAGTTCATCGATGCGTCGGCGGATAATCTCGATGGATTGCTCCACCGCCTTGCCGGACTCCGCCACCAGGGCCTGTTCGGAGAAGACCAGGCCGATGCGCTGGTCGTCCGAGGTGTTGATGGTGACATCGCGGCCGGTGGTCGAGCCCGCCAGGGGCGCGCCCACGCTCCTGCGCAGCAGGTTGGTGGCCGCGGTCAGTTGCGCCGGATCGGTGATCCGCACCGAGACCGCTCCACCGACCTGGCCGAGGTCGGTGAAGTCGATCTTCTCCTCGCGCAGGGTGGTGCGGACGTCCTCCACCAGGTTGGTCAACTTCTCCACGCGCAGAGCGTTGGTGTCGACCTCCAGCAGGAGGTAGGAGCCGCCCTGCAGGTCGAGCCCGAGGTTCAGCCTCTGTTTCGGAACAAAGCCCGGCAGGCTGTCGAGCGTCTTCTGAGGAAGCACGTTCGGCAGGCTGAACAGGAGGCCGAAGATCACCGACAACAGGACGGCGATCGTCCTCCAGCGCGACGGAGCGATCATTTACGGGGTTCTCAGGCCTTGGAGTCGTTGGCCGGGGCGGGTTCGCCCTTGGCCCGGACGTCGGAGATCATCGTCTTGACGACCTTGACGTTGACGCCCTGGGCGATCTCAACGCCGACTTCCTTGTCCTCGACGCGCACGACCTTGCCGATGACGCCGGAATTCAGCACCACCGTGTCGTTGCGCTTCACGGCGGCGATCATCGCCTGGTGAGCCTTCATCCGTTGCTGCTGCGGGCGGATCATCAGGAAGTAAAACAGCACGACCAGGCCGATGAGGGGCAGGAACTGCATCAGCATTTCCGTCGGTCCGCCGCCGGCGGCGGCGCCTGCGGTCTGAGCGAAGGCGGGGGTGGCGAACATGGTCTCTCCGAAGTTCGTCGTCGGGCCGGCGAAAAGCCGCCCGTTTTCAAGTCGGCGGAAGCTATGCGTTCGCCCTCGGTTTTGCAATGGAACGGCAGGCCCGCTAAGCACCAACGCCATGGATTCAGACCTGAAACCCGTTCTCGAACGTATCGCCAACGCCCTGGAGCGCCTGGCGCCCCCCGCCCGCGTCCCGCCGGTCTTTGAAGGCGCGCGGCTGTTCCGGCATGATCCGGCCACCCACGCCTTCCATCCGGCCCCCGACTACGCCCTGCCCCTGGAGGCCCTGATCGGGGTCGACCAGCAGAAGGCGCGCTTCGTGGAGAACCTGGAGCGGTTCACCCGGGGTCTGCCCGCCAACCACGTCCTGCTGTGGGGCGTGCGCGGGACCGGGAAGAGTTCGATGACCAAGGCGGCCTTCATGGCCGTGGCAAGCAACACCCCTGACCTCAAGCTGGTGGAGGTGGACCGCGACGAAGTCACCGCCCTGCCCGGCTTGTTCGACACCCTGCGCGAACGCCCGGAGCGGTTCCTGGTGCTCTGCGATGACCTGTCCTTCGAGGAGGGCGCCGCGGCGGCCAAGGCGCTGAAGTCGGCCCTTGAGGGCGGGGTCTCTGGACCGCCCGCCAATGTGCTGTTTGTCGCCACCTCCAACCGCCGCCATCTGATGCCCCGAACCCACGGGGAGGAACGCGGCCTGATCGCCACGGCCGAGGACGCCGAGGAGGAGGTCAGCGTCTCCGATCGTTTCGGCCTCTGGATCGGCTTCCCGCCAATGGACCAGGCGACCTATCTCGAGGCGGTGACCAGCTACGCGCGGTCCTACGGCCTGGTCGTCGCCGACCTGGAACGCCGCGCCCTGCAGTGGGCGCAGCTGCGCGGCGGTCGTTCGGGCCGTGTGGCGTGGCAGTTCATCCGGGACCTGGCGGGGGAACTCGGCAAGACCCTGCCGATGTAGCCGCGTCCCTCCCCTCTCCCCTGACCGGCGAGAGGAGGTGGATCACCGTCCCAGCACCAGCTTGGGATCGATCGGGCGGGCCCGCTCGCTGGGCGCTGAGGCGAAGCGTACCTCAAAGTGCAGCTGGGGTTCGGAAACCCCGCCGCTGGTTCCAGCCTGGCCGATCTGCTGACCCTGGACCACCTTCTGCTGCATCTTCACGTCCAGCCGGGCGAGGTGGCCATAGGCCGTGACCCAGCCATCGGGGTGCTTGATCAGCACCAGGTTGCCGAACCCGGGCACCTGGTCGCCGGCATAGACCACATCCCCGCCAGCGGCGGCGCGCACGGCTTCCCCGGCGTTGGCGCGGATATTGAGGCCATCATTGCGCTGGCCCGTCCCCTTTGGACCGAAGTCGGAAATGATGTCGCCGCGCAGCGGCCAGTTGAACCGGCCCCGGCCCTGGGCGGTGATCTGGCTGTCGGACAGCGGACCAGAGCTCGAGGCGGGTGGCGGCGTCGGCCGGCTGGGCGTGGGCGGCGTCGGCCGGCTGTAGTTGCTGGTCGAGGGCGGCGTCACCGGCTGCGCGGGCGGCGGCGTGTAAGGCCGGCTCGGCGGCGGGGCGGCCGGGGTTGGATCACGGCGCGGTTCGGGCGGCAAAGTCACCGTCGTGCGGACGGTTTCCTTGATCGGGCCCTTGTCCTTGTAGCCGTCCGGCAGGGTGATCTTGCGCCCCGACCTGATGGCGTCGCCCACCTTCATGTCATTGGCCGCGGCCAGCGCCTTGGGGGTCACACTGAAGCGTCGGGCGATCAGGGCGAGGGTGTCGCCGGACCCCGCCACATAGGCCTTCACCGTGGTCCTGGGACCCTTCAGCTTGTCACCGGCGTGAAGGATGTAGGGTTCCTTGAGCTTGTTGTCGTCGGCGAGCTGTTTGCGGGTGGTGTCCATGGCGCGCGCGATGGCGTCCAGGGCCTGACCGTTCTTGACGGTGTAGATTTGCGGCGGACCGGCCACGTCCACCAGCTTGCCGGTGACCGAGGTCTTGGTGCTGCTCGTCGTCGTGGTACGCGGCGGCCCGGGCTCTGGCTGGACGGCCGGAGGCGGGGTGTAGGTCGGGGTTTGCTGCGCGGGAGCCTGCGGCTGGAACGGCGCGGGCGCAGGCGTCTGCAGGCCGGTCCCCGGAACCTGGACGCGGGTGGTGACCGTCGTCGGACCCTTGTCCTTGAAGCCGTCGGGCAAGATCAGCTTCCTGCCGGTGGTGAGCGGATCGTCGAGGCCCATGTCGTTGGCGTCGGCCAGGGCTTGACCCGTGACCGAGAAGCGTCGGGCGATGGCGTAGAGGGTGTCACCGGAGCCCACCACATAGGCCTTGGCGTCGCTTGAGGGGCCCTTCAGCACCTTGCCGGGCCTCAGGACATAGGGTTCCTTCAGGTCGTTGTCTTCGGCCAGTTGCTTGCGCGTCGTGCCCATGGCGCGTGCGATGGCGTCAAGATTGTCACCGCTCTTGACGGTATGGCTCTTCGGCGGCCCGGCGGCGTCCACCACCTTGCCGGTCACCGTCTGCTTGGTGATGGTCTGCATCACCACCGGCGGCGGCTGATACGGCGGCTGATAGGGCGGCGGCGGCGGGGTGTAGGGCGGCGTCGACGGAGTCACATAGGCCGGTCCGTTGGGCACAGGGTCGAGCGGTCGGCTCTGCACGGGGCTGGTCGCGGGACCCGCCTGTGGCGCCGGCGCCTGATCCGGCCCGCTCTGGGCCGGCGGCAAGGTCTGGGTGTCCGGCGGGGGCAGGCGCGTCGGATAGTTCGGCCGCGCCACCTGGGCGTCCTCGCCAAACGGCGCATAGGTCGTGCAGGCGCTGAGGGACGTCGCCGCCAACAGGATCAGGGCCGTTCGGGAATAAGAAAGCGTCATCGCCGCTCCGCTCTATGGGTTCGGAATCAGTCGAGGCGTCGGGGTTAATGATGGGTTAAGGAGCCCGCCATCGCCAACCCACAAACTCGTAAGGTTGTGGACGGCTAAAGCTCTCTGGCTACGCCGTCCAGCAGGGGCACGAACCGGACGTCGGTCAGAGCCTCCACCACAAAGCCGCCCTTGCCGTCGCCGGTGTAGCGTTTCAGGCTCTGGACAGGCCCCTTGCCGATTGGCGCCACCAACACCCCCGTTGGTTTCAACTGCGAAAGCAAAGCCTTGGGCTCATCCGGCGCCGCTGCTGTGACCAGAATGCGGTCGAAAGGCGCCTGCTCGGGCCAGCCCAGGCCGCCGTCGCCGAACCGGGTGATCACATTGGTGAGACCAAGTTGCTTGAAGCGGGCCTCGGCCTCCCCCATCAGCGTCCGGTAGCGCTCCACCGTGTACACCAGTCGCGAGAGCTTGGAGAGCACGGTGGTCTGGTAGCCGGATCCGGTGCCGATCTCGAGCACCCGGTCGCGTTTCTCCACCCCCAGCGCCTGGGTCATGAGACCCACGATGAAGGGCTGGCTGATGGTCTGGCCGCAGGCGATCGGCAGGGCCGAATCCTCCCAGGCGCGTTCCTGGAACAGGTCGGGTGTGAACAGGTCGCGCGGCGTCGTCTCGATGGCGTTGAGCACGCCGGCGTCGCTGACCCCCTGCGAACGCAGATTCAGGATCAGGCGCGCCAGCCGCGTTTCGGGCGAGTCCTTCTCCGGTTTGGCCATCGGTCCTGTCACCTACGCCTTGGGCGGCACGCCGCCGAGCACGCCCTTGAGCCGATAGACGGTCTCAAGGTGAGTCAGGTCGATGTGCAAGGGCGTGACTGAAATCTTTCCATCGTAAATCGCCTTCAGGTCCGTCCCGGCGGCGGGCGAGGACAGTTCCTGCCGGAAACCCATCCAGTAGTACTCGCGGTTCCGCAGATCGGTGCGTTTCTCGGCGTGGCGAACATTCACGTCGCGGAAGGTCTGGCGGGTGACCTCGACCTCGGTGATCTGCTCCACGGGCCGGGAGGGGAAGTTGACGTTGATGATCACGTCCTTGGGCCACCCGGTCTCAACCAGTTTGCGGATGATGCCCGACGCGAACCGCTCGGCGGGCGCGAAGATGTCGTCATTGCCCGTCGGCCAGCCGGTCTGGGAGAGCGCGATGGAGGGAATGCCCATGGCCATGCCCTCGATGGCCCCGGCCACAGTGCCCGAAAGGGTCACGTCCTCGGCCAGGTTGGCCCCGCGATTGACCCCCGACAGCACGAGGTCGGGCTTGGCGCCCTCGATCAGTTCGGAGATCGCCAGCATCACGCAGTCGGTGGGTGTGCCCGAGGTGGCGAAGCGGCGGGGGTCCAGCTTCCGCACCCGGACGGGATCGGACAGGGTGAGCGCCCGGCTCGCGCCCGACTGCTCGTATTCCGGCGCGCAGATCCAGATGTCGTCGGTAAGAACCCTGGCGATGTTTTCCAGGGCGACCAGGCCTTCGGCATGGATGCCGTCGTCATTGGTCAGCAGAATCCTCACGCCTCACCGCCGATATGGGTGAGGCCCGGCAGGTAGGGATGCAGGGCCTGGGGAATGGCGATGCGGCCGTTCTCGTCCTGATAGTTCTCCATCACCGCCACCAGGGTGCGGCCCACGGCCAGGCCCGAACCGTTGAGAGTGTGGACGAAACGCGTCCCCTTCTCGCCGGCCGCCTTGGTGCGGGCATCCATGCGACGAGCCTGGAAGTCGCCGCAGTTGGAGATCGAGCTGATCTCGCGATAGCGGCCCTCCGAGGGGATCCAGACCTCCAGGTCGACGCTCTTGCGGGCGCCGAAGCCCATGTCGCCGGCGCACAGCAGCATCGAGCGGAAGGGCAGGTTCAGGGCCTTCAGGATCGCCTCGCCGCAGCCGATCATGCGTTCGTGCTCGTCGGCGGACTGATCGGGGGTGGTGATCGACACCATCTCGACCTTGTAGAACTGGTGCTGGCGGATCATGCCGCGGGTGTCACGGCCCGAGGCGCCGGCCTCCGAGCGGAAGCAGGGCGTCAGGGCGGTGAGCCGCAGCGGCAGCTCCTCCTCCGGGGTGATCTGCTCGCGCACCAGGTTCGTGAGCGACACCTCGGCGGTGGGGATCAGCCAGCGGCCGTCGGTGGTGTGGAACAGGTCCTCGGCGAACTTGGGCAACTGGTTGGTGCCGAACACCGCCTCGTCGCGCACCAGCAGCGGCGGGGACACCTCGGTATAGCCGTGCTCCTGGGTCTGGACGTCCAGCATGAACTGGCCCAGCGCGCGTTCCAGCCGCGCCAGCTGGCCCTTCAACACGACGAACCGCGCCCCGCTCATCTTCGACGCGACCTCGAAGTCCATCAGGCCGAGGGCCCCGCCCAGGTCCACGTGATCCTTGGGCGATGAGATGTGGTTCGGCTCGCCCCAGCGGCGCAGCTCGACATTGTCATTCTCGTCCTCGCCTGCCGGCACGTCGGCCATGGGGAGGTTCGGAAGCGAGGCCAGCAGGTCGAACAGCTCTCCGCTGGCGGCCTTCTCAGCCTCGGCCTGAGCAGCCCCGGCGCCCTTCAGGCTCTCCACCTCGGCCAACAGGCGCTGGGCCTCGGCCTCGTTCTTCTGGGCCTTGGCCTGGCCGATCAGCTTGGAGAGTTCATTGCGCTTGGCCTGGGCGGTCTCGGCGGCGGTCTTGGCCGCGCGCACCTTGCCGTCGAGCTCGATCGCCTGGGCCGCGGCCCCGGAACGTCCCTTCGCAGCCCAGGCTTTCTCGTAAAGCTCAGGGGTTTCGCGAATGGCTCGAATGTCGTGCATGGGGTCCGCCGTGAGGTAAGCGGCTTTCTCTAGAGCGCGCCGCCCCCCGGGCCAAGCCCTAGACCGGCACGAGCCCCGTGCTCTCGTCCTCGCGCTTGCGGCGGCGGTCGATGGCCGCCACGCACCAGATCGAGATTTCGTAGAGCAGGATGATGGGGGCGGCCAGCATGGTCTGGCTGATGGGATCGGGCGGGGTGACGATGGCCGCGACAACAAAGATGCCGACGATGGCGTAGCGGCGCCCGACGCGCAGCATCGTCGAGTTCACAATGCCCGCCATCCCCAGCAGGGTCAGGACCACCGGCAACTGGAAGCACAGCCCGAAGGCCAGCAGCAGGGTGGTCACCAGGGTCAGGTAGTCGGAGACCTTGGGCAACAGCTCCACCGAGATCGCGCCGGCGCCGGTGATCTGCTGGGACAGGGAGAACCAGAGGACGAAGGGCAGGATCATGTAATAGACCAGGGCCGCGCCCAAGCTGAACAGGGCCGGCGCAGCCACCAGGAAGGGCAGGAAGGCGTGCCGCTCCTTTTTGTAGAGCCCTGGCGCCACAAAGCCGTAGATCTGCCAGGCCAGGACCGGGAAGGTCAGGATCACGGCGCCGAAGCCGGCCAGCTTCAGCTTGGTGAAGAAGAATTCCAGCGGGGCGGTGAAGACGAACTTGAGGCCCGCGCCGGCGACGCTGGGGACTTCCTTGAGGCCGATCAGGGCCAGCAGCAGGTCGAAGGGACCGCTCTCACCGCCGCTGGCCTTCTGGGCCGCCATCAGCTGGGCGGCGACCTCGAAGGGATGCAGCAGGACGATATAGATCTGGGTGGCGAAGCCGAAGCAGATCCCAAAGCCGATGGCCAGGGCCGCGACGCAGATGATCAGCCGGGAGCGAAGCTCGACCAGATGCTCCAGCAGCGGCGCGCGGGAGGCCTCGATCTCGTCGTCCACATCGCTCAAGAGACCGTCCCCTTGGCTGGCCGGGCGGCGGGCGCCTTCTTCGGCGGCTTGGCGGTCGCCACTTTCACGGTGGCGGCCTTCGGCTTGGGCTTGGGTTTCGGCTTGGCCACAGCGCTAGCGGCGGTCTTGGCGGCCGCCTTGGGCGCGCGCGGCGCCTTGGGCTTGGCCGCAGGGACCTGGGCGGGGGCCGGCGCCTCGATGGCTTCGGGGTCGGCGTACTGGTGGCTCATCGGCGGGTGGAACTGGATGCCGGCGCCCTGCAGGCTGTCGCCGATTTCGTTAAACACCTGATTGATCTCGACATTGGCGGCCTCGGCGGCCGCGTGGTCGGCGGCCTGACCCTTGCGCATGGCCTCGACCTCCTTGCGCAGGTCGTCGAGTTCGGACTGGCGGGCCATCTCGTCGAAGCTGGCGCGGAAGTCGTCGGCCATGCCTCGCAGGCGCGCCACGAACTGCCCCAGCTTGCGCAGGAGCATGGGCAGATCCTTCGGCCCCACCACGATCAAAGCGACCGCCGCGATGACCAGCAGTTCCATCCCGCCGACTTCAGGAAGCATAGCCCACGCCTAAACGATCAAAACCCACGCCGATCAGGACCGGCGTGGGTGGATTTCCGGGAACGGCAGCCGATTAGCTGCGGGCTTCGTCTTTTTCGCGCGGCAGCGGCTTGGTCGTCTCGGCCACAACCTCGTCCTCGCCCTTCAGCCCGTCCTTGAAGGCGCGGATGCCCTTGGCGGCGTCGCCCATGATCGAGGACAGCTTGCCACGGCCGCCGAACAGCAGCGCGACGACGGCCAGAACGATGACCCAGTGAACCCAACTCATTGCGCCCATGGCGACAAAACTCCTTCACGTCGGCGGCCCAACCGGCCGCGCGCCCGCCCGTTGCTCAAATCCAATATAGTCCGTCGCACAGACGCCTTCCATCCCTCCCCTGCCTCGCGGCGAAAGAACTAGGGAGTCTCGTCTTCTCCGAGGAAGTCTGTGTGGAATTCAGGCGCCGCGTCGTCCTCCAGCGGGTCCTCCTCCAGATCGGCTCCACCACCCGGGTTGGGGATGGCGAAGTCAGCCGGCAGGTCCAGGCTCAGCAGGCCCGCGGCCTTCATCTCGGACATGCCCGGCAGGTCGGCCAGGGCCGCCAGGCCGTAGTGCTCCAGGAAGGCGTCGGTGGTGCCGTAGGTGACCGGCCGGCCCGGCGTCCGGCGGCGACCGCGCATGCGTACCAGCCCGAGCTCCAGCAGCACGTCGAGGGTGCCCCGGCTGGCCTGGACGCCGCGCACGGATTCGATCTCCGCGCGGGTGACCGGCTGGTGGTAGGCGATGATCGCCAGGGTCTCCTGGGCGGCCTTGGAGAGGCGCCGGGGCTCTTCGCGCTCCTCGGTCATCAGAAAGGCGAGATCGGCGGCCGTCTGGAACCGCCAGCGGTCAGCGACGCAGACCAGCTCCACGCCCCGGCCCGTGTAGGTCGCCTGCAGGGCCGCGATGGCCGCCTCGACATCGGAATTGGCCGGAAGGCGCTTGGCGATGTCGTCCAGGCTGAGGGGCCCGGCGGCGGCGAACAGCAGGGCCTCGACCTGACGCTCGGCGGGCTCGGTCATATGGCGGCTCCGCGACGGGCGCGCAGGAAGATGTCGGCGAAGGCCTCGAGCTGGCGGGCCTCCATGGCCCCTTCCTTCACCAGCTCCAGGCTGGCCGAGAGGGTGGACGCCACATAGGAGGCGCGGCTCGGCCCCGTCTCGGCGCTGGGTCGCAGGGGCGCGATGCCCTGCAGAGAGGTCCAGCGCGACAGGTCGGGCAGCATCTCGCGCAGACGGTCGCGGGCCTCCTCCAGGGGATAGGCCTGGGGCGTGCGCGGGGTGTAGTGGCGGCCCTGCTCCTTCTTCCGCTGGGCGATGTAGGCGCTCATCAGGCCGTAGAGATCACCTTCGAGGCGGTTGGACGGGATGATCTGGATGGCCTGCGGGTCACCGCGCAGGAAGACCTCGCGGCCCAGCTGCGGGCCCTCGCGCAGGGCGTCGGCGGACTTGCGCATGGCGTCCAGCTTGGCCAGGCGGAAGGCCAGCTGCGCGGCCATCTCCTCGGCCGGCGGCTCCTCGGCCTTGGGCCGCTCGGGCTTGGGCAGCAGCAGGCGGGACTTCAGGTAGGTCAGCCAGGCGGCCATCACCAGATAGTCGGCGGCGAGGGAAAAACGGATCCGCCGGGCCTGCTGGACGAAGGCCAGGTACTGGTCGGCCAGCTTGGTGATCGACAGCTTCATCAGGTCGACCTTCTGGCTGCGCGCCAGGGCCAGCAGCACGTGCAGCGGACCCTCGTAGCCGTCCAGGTCGATGATCAGGGCCTCACCATCCTCAGCCGCGGTGGTGGCCGCCTCGAAGTCCAGATTGGGCTGGAAGGTGTTGCTCAAGACCAGCGTCCCTCGAAGGCCGCGTCGAATCGGGCGCGCCCCTCCTCGGCGTCGAAGGGCTCGGGGACACGGGCGATGCGGCCCAGGGCCGTGCGGGCGCGCTGGGCGGCGCGCCCGGAGAGCTCGCGGGTTCCGGCGATCACCGCCTTCATCTCGGCCATGTCGCCGTTGCAGTGGAGGACCACGTCACAGCCGGCCGACAGGGCGGTCTTGGCGCGGGATGTGAAATCGCCGCCCAGCGCCTTCATGGACAGGTCGTCGGTCATCAGCAGGCCGTCGAAGCCGATGGCTTTGCGAACCACGGTGCTGATGACCCGCTTGGAGGTGGTGGCAGGGCCGCGCGGATCGACGGCGGTGTAGACGACGTGGGCGCTCATCGCCATCGGCATGTCCGACAGCACCCGGAAGGGGGCGAAGTCGCGCGCGTCGAGGTCCTCGTAGCTGGCCTCCACCACCGGCAGGTCGTGGTGGCTGTCAGCCATGGCGCGGCCGTGGCCCGGGATGTGCTTGATCACCGGCAGGACCCCGCCCGCGATCAGGCCCTCGCAGGCCGCTCGCCCCAGCTGGGCCACGCCCTGGGGGGTCTTGGCGTAGGCGCGGTCGCCGATGATGTCGTGGGCGCCCTCGGCGGGCACGTCCAGCACCGGGACGCAGTCGACATTGATGCCCAGGGCCGAGAGGTCATGGGCCAGCAGCCGGCCTCCCAGGCGGGTGATCTCTCGCCGCAGCAGCGGGTCGTTGGCCGGCAGGTCGCCATAGGCGCGGCCGGGCGGATAGCGCCGCCAGTGCGGCGGCCCCAGGCGGGCGACCCGGCCGCCCTCCTGGTCGATCAGGATCGGCGCGTCGGGCCTTTCCACGCAGGCCCGCAAGGCCTCCGTCAACGCCCGCACCTGGTCAGGGCTTTCCACGTTGCGCTTGAAGAGGATGAACCCCCAGGGGCGCACGTCGCGGAAGAAGGCCTGCTCCTCCCCGGAGAGGGTCAGGCCCGCGCAGCCGAGGATGGAGGCGCTGGTGCTCACTTCACGAAGCAGCTCTTGCCGGCGGCCTTGAGCTGATCGCAGAAGGCCGTGGCGTCGGCGCGGCTGGCGAAGCCCGTCACCGCGGTCCGGTAGAGGGTGGCGCCGTCCTTCTGGATGGCCTCGACGCGCTTGCCCTTGCCCGCCGTCGCGCCCGGCGCGATGCGGGCCGCGTCGCTCCAGCCCTTGTCGGCCAGGGCCGAGGAGGAGAAGGCGCCGATCTGCACCGAGGCCGCGCCCCCGACAGCCGGGGCCGGCACGCTGGGCTTCAGGGCCGGAACCGGCTTGGGGTCAGGGGTGATCGGCAGGGCGGCGACCGGTCCGGTCTGCTGCGGCTTGGCCACCACCTGTGGCGGGATCGGCGCGGGCTTGGCGGCCGGCGTCACGACGACGGCCGGGGCCGGCTGGCGAGCGACAGGCTGTTCCGGCGGGGGGGTGAAGTTGGGCGCGGTCGGGGCGTCGCCGCCCTCGGTGGACTGGTAGATCTGCAGGCCCGCGGCGGGATCGACCGGCTGGGCCTCGGCGGGCGCGGGGCCCTTGATCGGGATTGGGAGAGGGTC
>NZ_JAOTJD010000052.1:0-26594 GCF_042714595.1 Phenylobacterium ferrooxidans
CGCCGTCGCGCACGGCCTGGGACAGCGGCTCAAGAACTGAGGCCGGGATGCGCGGCATGTCGCCGAGGAAGACATAGACCCCCTCCGCATCGGCGGGCAGGGCTGCGGCCGCGTGGCGCAGGGAGGCGCCCATGCCCTCGGCATGGTCCGCAGCGTGGACAATTTTCAGGCGTTCATCCTGACCCGCCTGCCGGGCATAGGCCATGACCGCCGCGCCCACCCGGCTGGGATCGGAGCCCGTCACCACGGTCACGGTCCGCACCGGCGCCGCGAAGGCCGCGCGCAGGGCCCCTTCCAGCAGGACGCCATCGCCATAGGGGGTCAGAAGTTTGCCGCCGCCGAACCGCGTCCCGGCGCCGGCCGCCAAGACGATCGCTTCAAATCCGCCTACCCCTGTCACGCGCCGTGGTTCCCCTCTATGTTAGGTTTCGCATGACGCCCTATGACGACGCCCCCTCGCAAGCCGCTTCGCAGGCCAGCCTGATCGACGGGTTCGGCCGTACCGTGACCTATCTGAGGGTCTCGGTCACCGACCGCTGCGATCTGCGCTGCGTCTACTGCATGGCCGAGCACATGACCTTCCTGCCCAAGGCCGAGGTCCTGACCCTGGAAGAGCTCGACCGCATTTCCTCGAGCTTCATTCGGCTGGGGGTCCGCAAGCTGCGCATCACCGGCGGCGAGCCCCTGGTGCGCAAGGGTGCGATGGGCCTGATCGAGAACCTGTCGCGCCACCTGAAATCCGGCGCCCTGGACGAGCTGACCCTCACCACCAACGGCACCCGGCTGACCGAGTTCGCGGGCGACCTGGCGAAGTTCGGCGTGCGCCGCATCAACGTCTCCATGGACACCCTGAAGCCTGACCTGTTCCGCACACTGACCCGCGGCGGAAGTCTCGCCAAGGTCATCGCCGGGATCGATGCCGCCCTGGCCGCCGGCATCGCCGTGAAGGTCAACGCCGTGGCGCTCAAGGACGACAACGCCGCCGAGCTCCCCGACCTGATCGCCTGGGCTCACGCCCGAGGCTGCGACATGACCCTCATCGAGGCCATGCCCCTGGGCGAGATCGAAGTGGACCGCACCGACCAGTTCCTGTCGCTGAAGGACGTGCGCCGCGAGCTCGAAAGCTTCTGGACCCTCACCGACAGCGACCACGTCACCGGCGGCCCGGCCCGGTATGTGACCGTCGAGGAGACCGGCGGCCGCCTGGGCTTCATCACCCCGCTGAGCCACAATTTCTGCGAGGCCTGCAACCGCGTGCGCCTGACCTGCACCGGCACCCTCCACACCTGCCTGGGCCGCGAGGACGCCAGCGACCTGCGCGCCGTGCTCCGCGCCGGCGCCGACGAGGCGGGCCTGGAGGACGCCATTCGCCTGGCCGTGGTCGCCAAGCCCCAGGGCCATGACTTCCAGATCGTCCGGTCCTCGGCTCCCGCCGTCGCCCGGCACATGTCCACCACGGGGGGCTAGGGTGGCCAAGGTCCTACTGTTCGGGCGCCTGAGCGATATCGCCGGCTGGCGCGAGCGAACCCTCGAACCCCTGCCCGCCTCGCTCTTCGCCCTGCGCGCCCAGCTCTGCGCCGAGTACGAAGGTCTCGCGCAGGCCCTCTCCGCCCCCGGCGTCCAGGTGGCCCTGGACCAGACCATCGTGCGCGGCGACGCGGCCCTGACCGCGCGTTCCGAGGTGGCCTTCCTCCCGGCCATGAGCGGCGGATGATCGCGCTGACCGACCAGACCTTCGATCCCGGCGTCCTGCTGACTGCGTTCTGCAAGGGCCGCACCGAGACCGGAGCGGTGGCCACCTTCACCGGCTTGGCGCGGGCCGAACAAGGCGCCACGACGACCCTGGAGCTGGAGGCCTATCCAGGCTTCACCGAAGCCGAGATCAGCCGCATCGCCGACGGCGCGCGGGACCGCTTCAAGCTCGACGACTTTTCCATCGTCCATCGCGTGGGCCAGATCGCGCCCGGCGACGCCATCGTCTTCGTGGCCACGGCGGCGGGCCACCGCCGCGCGGCGTTCGAGGCCTGCGATTTCCTCATGGACTACTTGAAGAGCCGAGCTCCCTTCTGGAAGAAGGAGACCGGTCCCGACGGCGCCGCGCGCTGGATCGAGCCCAGGCCGCAGGACCACGCCGACATCACCCGCTGGGAGACCCCATGAACGCCCCTACCCTCAGCCCCGGCGGCCGCATCGATGAGAAACAGCCGATCGTCCCGGTCCGCATCGCGGTCCTGACCATCTCCGACACCCGCGACGAGGAGAGCGACACCTCCGGCCACGTCCTGGCCGAGCGCGTCACCAGCGCGGGCCACGAACTGGCCGACAAGGCCATCGTCAAGGACGACGTCGACCAGATCCGCCTGCAGGTGAAGGCCTGGGTCGCCTCGGGCACGGTGGACGCCATCATCACCACCGGCGGCACCGGCATCACCGGCCGCGACGTGACCCCCGAAGCCGTCGAGCCGCTCTTCGACAAGAAGCTCGACGGCTTCTCGGTGGTCTTCCACATGGTGAGCTACCAGTCGGTGGGCCTGTCCACCCTGCAGAGCCGCGCCACCGCCGGCCTGGTGGGCGGCGTCTTCGTCTTCTGCCTGCCCGGCTCCAACGGGGCGGTGAAGGACGGCTGGGACAAGGTGATCTCAGCTCAACTCGACAGCCGCCATGGCCCCTGCAACATGGTCGAGCTGATGCCGCGCCTGCTCGAGAAATGAGCCGCCTGACCCACATCGACGAGACCGGCCGGGCCAACATGGTCGACGTCTCGGCCAAGGCGGTCACCACCCGGGAGGCCCTCGCCGAGGGCTTCGTGCGCATGTCGGCGGAAACCCTGGCCCTGGCCCTGTCCGGCGACGCCAAGAAGGGCGACGTCAGATCCACCGCCGAGATCGCCGGCATCATGGCCGCCAAGAAGACAGCCGACCTGATCCCGCTCTGCCATCCCCTGGCGCTGTCCAAGGTGGAGGTCCGGGTCGAACCCGGCCAAGGCGGACTTTCCGTCACCGCCCGGGTCCGCACCAGCGGCCAGACCGGGGTGGAGATGGAGGCGCTGACCGCCGTCTCCGTGGCCTGTCTCACCGTCTATGACATGCTGAAGGCCGCCGATAAGGCCATGACCATCGAGGCCGTGCGCCTGATGGAGAAGTCGGGCGGCAAGTCCGGCGACTGGAAGCGTCCGTGAAACTGCTGAGCGTCGAGGCCGCGCGCACCGCCATGGTGGCCGAGGCTTCCGCCCTGCCGGCGCAGACCATCCCGCTGCAGACCGCCAACGGCCGGGTGCTGGCGCAGGATGTCGCCGCCGACCGCGCCCAGCCCCCCTTCACCAATTCCGCCATGGACGGCTGGGCGGTGCGCGCCGCCGATACGCCCGGCGCGCTCGCCATCGTCGGTGAGAGCGCGGCGGGCCACGGCTATGAGGGCGCGCTCGCCCCAGGCCAGGCCATCCGTATCTTCACCGGCGCGGCCCTGCCGGACGGCGCCGACAGCGTGGTGATCCAGGAGAACGCTGCGCGCGACGCCGACGAGGTCACCGTCCCCGCCGCCGCGCCGGGCGACAATATCCGCGACGCCGGCAAGGACTTCCGGGCCGGTGACGTCCTGCTCACCAAGGGGACGCGCATCGACCCCTGGCGCCTGTCCCTGGCCGCCTCCGCCGGATGCGCCGAGGTCAGCGTCCATGCCAAGCCCCGCATCGCCATCCTCTCAACGGGTGAGGAGATCGTCGAGGCGCCGGCTGTGCCGGGCCCCTTCCAGATCTACGATTCCGGCTCCCCGGCCTTGAAGGTGATGTGCGAGGCCTGGGGTGCGGAGGCCACCAAGCTCAGCGGCGTCCGCGACCAGCTCGATGCGGTGATCGCGGCCATGCGCGGCGCCGAGGCCGACCTCATCGTCACGGTGGGCGGCGCCTCGGTGGGCGACCACGACCTGGTCCGCACGGCCGCCGAGGCCCTGGGCATCCGGTACAGGGTCGAGAGCGTCGCGATTCGCCCCGGCAAGCCGACCTTCTTCGGCGTCCTGGCCGACGGCCGCCGCCTGCTGGGCCTGCCCGGCAACCCGGCCTCGGCCTTCGTCTGCGCCGAGCTGTTCCTCAAACCCCTGATCGCCGCCTATTGCGGCGCGGCCCACGCCCCGCGCATGGCCACCGCCCGCCTGGCCGCGCCGCTCGCCGCCAACGGCCCCCGCGAACACTGGATGCGCGCCAAGCTGACCTACAAAGAAGGCGGCATCACCGCCCAGCCCTACCGCGACCAGGACTCCTCCCTGGTGAGTGTCTTCGCCGCCGCCGACGCCCTGCTCAGGCGCCCGCCCAGCGCCTCGGCCTCAGCGGCAGGCGACCTCGTCGAGGTGCTGCTGCTGGACCGGGCGGGGTAGGCGGCTAGAGGATGAAGTTGGCGTCGGTGAGGTTGACGCTATTCACCCACAGGGCGGCGTCGGCCACTTTGTCGCCGTCCACGTCGAACTGCAGCAGGAAGATGCCATAGACGGGAGGGCCGACGATCACTTCGCCCGCCTGTCCGGTAAACTGCTGCGCGGGCTGGGCCTGATCGAGCGGCGGGATCGCGAAGGCGTGGAACGCCTGATTTCCGGCCAAAGTCGTATCGGCGTCGATGGCCGAGAGATCGATCTTGTCGCCGTTGAGCATGTCGTCCCACACGGTGTCCGCGTCGTTCCCGTTTCCCAACTCGGCGAGACTACGGAAGACGAAGGTGTCGAAGCCATCAGCCCCATACATGAGGTTCTTCGCGGCGCCAGCTGAGATGACGTCGTTGTGGTCCGTGCCGTAGATCTGCTCCACGTTGGACAGGGTCAGGACGTGGGTCGCATCGATCTGCTGCGGGCCGCCGTGGCCCAGGTCGACATGTACGCCGTTGAGTTGCGGTCCGTCGCCGCCGAAACGATAGTAGATCAGATCAATCCCCTCGCCGCCTTCGACAACAATGTCGGTGGCTTGACCGGGAACGAACATGTCGTCGCCCTCACCGCCATCCAGGACGTCCTGCCCGGCTGGTAGCGTCGGGGGAGCAGCGCCGCTGCCGTCGGCCCACAGGACGTCGTTGCCAGCCCCTCCGAACAGGTAGTTGCCGCCGCTGTCGCCGCCGATATTGTCGTCATAGGCCGTGCCGTAGACGTTCTCGATGGACACAAGATAGTCGTCGCCATGTCCGCTGACGAAGTTCGTGGCGAGATTGACCGCAACCCTTTCGGACATGCCATCATCGAAGCTGACGGTGTCGATCCCCGCGCCCCCGTCGATCATGTCCTTCCCGGAGCCACCAGCCAGGAAGTCGTCGCCCGCGCGGCCAACCAGGCTGTCATGGCCGGCGCCGCCGAAGATGTAGTTGGCGCCCGACGTACCCATCAGCGTGTCGCCATAGGACGAGCCGTGGACATACTCGATGGAGATGAGTTGGTCGGTCCCGGCGCCCAGGGTGTTCTGGGCGGTGGTCAGGGCCAGGTCGACCTTTACCGCGGAGGTCGAGTCCTCGTAGCCGGCCCAGTCAAAGCCCGTGCCGCCATCGATGCGGTCATTGCCTGCATCGCCCATCAGGTAGTCGTCATTGGCGCCGCCGGAGAGGGTGTCATTGCCGGCCCCCCCGGTCAGGACGTCCTCGCCCGCCAGGCCCGAGAGGGAGTCGTCGCCGCCCAGGCCATACAATGTGTCAGCGCCCGCGCCGCCCGTCAGCCTGTCCTTGCCAGACCCACCCGTAAGAAACATCGACCCCTCCCACATCGGCCCGAACGCCGAGGGGCGCAACCTACGGGTGACCACGCCTGAGCCAATCGCGCGCAACCTGGGGGCGTCAGGTAAGCTTAAGGCGCCTGCCGGAGCGGGCGTTTCCGTTAAGACTTAAGGGATTCCACCTCGTCCCAGCTCAGGTCGCGCCACCCGCGTGGGTCTCGATCATTCCCCGGAAGTGCTGGGTGGTGGCGTAGCACTCGCAGGCGCGCTTCTCGAGGCCGGGACGGTCCAGGATCTGGATCACGCCGCGGGTGTAGTCGATCAGCCCGTCGGCCTTCAGCACGCTGGCCACCTGGGAGACGGTGGAGCGCTGCACCCCAAGCATCGAGGCGAGGAAGTCCTGCTTCAGCGGCAGGGTCGGGCCGCCGCCGGTGCGGTCCTGGCATTCCAGCAGCCACCAGGCCAGGCGCTGCTCGTGGGAGTGGTGGGTCTGACAGGCCAGGGTCTGGCGGGCCTCGGCCAGGCTCAGTTCCACATGGCTGCCGACCTTCCGCCGCAGGGAGGCGCTGGCGTCATAAGCGGCGATATAGGCCTCGGCCGGCACCCGCAGGGCCAGCAGGTCCACCTGCACCAGGGCGCGGGAGAAGATCACCCCGGCGCCCGCCGCCTCCAGGAAGCCGACGCCCCCCTCCCGGCCCACCACCGCGGTCTCCACCGCGACCCCCGACAGCATCACCGACAGCAGGGAGATCAGCCCCTCCTCCGGGAAATAGACCCAGTCGATGGGCGCCTCGGGCTCGTACAGCACCACGCCTGCCTTGAAGGTCATCGGCCGCATCGACCTGGACAGCACGTCGTAGTCCGCCGGATCGAGGGAGAGCAGGAGGCGATTTGCGGTCTGCATCAGGACATCCGTAAGCCGCGAAGACCGCGGACCTCAGTGAGGCGGAAAGTTCCCTTGAGGCGAAGCCACCAGGGCGGCATCGACAACACTAAGTCAGAACGCGACATTATAAGCAAATACTATTTCATGGTATGAATAGATACTTTCACCTTATGTAATATTAAGACGAAACGGCTATTTCCCGAACGTTGGAGCGTGAACTTGAGTTATTACGAGCAGCAAGAGAATTGCCGAGGCTCCGTGATATTCATCAATCGAGTTCTTTCCGCGCTTCCGAAGGCCGACTTGGCGGCCTTGATCCCAGACATGTTCGAGGCGACTTGGGGACCGGGAGAAGGACTTTACGAGTCGGGCGGCCCGGTGACCGAGGCGCACTTCCCCAGCAGCGCCGGTCTGTCGGTGGTCAAGGTCATGAACGACGGAACCTGCGTCGAATGCGCCACGGTGGGCTCAGAGAGCGCCGTCGGACTGTTGCCGGCCCTCAGCGGCGGGGTGTCCTCCAACCGGACCTTCGTGCAGCTGGCGGGGTCGGGGATTTCGATCCCGGCCGCCGCCCTTCGCGGGCGCGCGCGGCAGAGCCCGGCCCTGGTGGACCTGCTGCTGCGCTTCGCCCAGGTGACGCTGGCCCAGGAAGAACAGTCGGTGGCCTGCAACGCCCTGCATGAGACCGAGCCGCGCCTGGCGCGGTGGATCCTGCAGAGCCAGGACCGACTGAACGCCCGCGTCCTGCCGCTCACCCAAGACTATCTGGCGATCATGCTGGGGGTGCAGCGCACCACGGTGGGCGCCGCCGCCAGCCGGCTGAAGGCCGAGGGCCTGATCCGCTACAGCCGCGGACAGCTGGAGGTGCTCGATCGCCCCGGCCTCGAGCGGCGATCCTGCGAATGCTACGGCGCCGTCCGCGACCTGCAGGCCCGGTTGCTGGCCCCCGAGGAGTCCGACGACAATCCAGGAGCCCTCTGATGCTCACCCCAGACGAGATGAACCTCCGGGCCAAGGCCCTAATCCTGAAGTCGGCGGCGGGCGGCGTGTCCAGCGGGCCCTATCGCGAGCTGGCCCTGGAATGGCGCATGCTGGCGGTGCAGAGCATCTTCCTGGACGGCATGCTGGCCCCCGAACCCGTCGGGCGCCGAGACTGAGCCTGGAAGGTGACGGACGCCTGAACCGGTTCCCACGCCAGGCTGTCACGCTCTAGAATTGCTCCTGATCGGCGGGCTTGATCTCCTTGGGCCGGGACGCGCTCCAGGCGTTCTCCCTGTCGCGCTTGGAGACCGGTTCGCGCGGCGTCGCCGGCGCGCGGGCGTGGCGCAGGGCCATGATCTCGCCGATCACCGAGACCGCCACCTCCCAGGGGGCCTTGCCGCCGATGTCCAGGCCGATGGGGGCGTGGACGCGGAGCAGGACGTTCTCCGGCACGCCCGCCGCCCGAAGGGGCGCCAGGCGCTCGGGCAGGCGCTTGCGGGCCCCTAGCAGGCCGACATAGCCGGCGGCCGACGGCAGGGCCGCGGCGAGCGCCGTGCGGTCGGTCTCCAGATTGTGGGTGGCGATGGCGATGGCGGTCCAGGGGTCGGTTCCGATGGCGGCGAGCGCGGCCTCCGGTTCAGAGCGCAGGTAGGCGATCCCGGCGATGGGGGGCCCGGCCTCCGGCCCCTTGGGGCGGACGAGGGTCGTCTCGAACCCGCTCTGGGCGCCCAGCTGGCTGATGGCGAGCGCGGTGGGGTCGGAGCCGAACACCACCAGGCGCGGGGTCGGGTCGTAGCGGCGCAGAATCGCGCCCTCCCAGGGGTTTTGCGTCTCGGGCTCGGCGCAGAGCCGCCTGACCCCGTCGCTGATCCACACGGCGGGCCGCCGCTCGGCCTGGGCGGCCAGCAGCTGCGCCAGCGCAGGGTCGCCTGCCGGGACCCGCTCCAGGAAGATCTCGATGCGCGCGCCGCACAGCAGCTGGATGTCGGGCCAGGGGCTGCCCTCGCCGTAAACCAGGCGTCTGGGCTGGCCGTCCTCAAGGCAGGACGCGGCATGGTCGGCGATATCGCTTTCCACACAGCCGCCTGAAAAATAACCACAGACGATAGCCTCGGCGAAAACCATCTGGGTCCCGACGGGTCGCGGCCCCCCGCCCTCCACCGACACCAGGGTGGCGAGCGCAAGCGGTTGATTTTGTTGCGCGGCTTGCCGCAACGCGGGGCGCACATCCTCGGCCATGCCGAACAATGGCCACTCGGGCAGGGGCTCTCTCATCGCGCTCAGCTTAACCCCCGTGAAAGGTTCCAGACACCGCTTCTTTAGGCCTTGCCCCGTAAATGGGGGCTCCTAGCGTTCGCAACCAGCGTTGTTCATGACGTCTCCGCTTTCCAAGCTCGGTCTCGGTTCCGCCCAGTTCGCCCTCGAGCAGGCGAGCCTGCGCGGCCGCCCGCCCCAGGCCGAGGTCCGGGACATCCTGGACGTCGCCGCGCGCACCGGCCTGGCCGTCTTCGACGTCGCCGGCTGGTCGCCCCAGGTGGAGAGCGTGCTGGGGGACATCATGCCCCGGCCCAACCCCTTCAAGATCTCGATCTCCACCGTCCGCGCCGACCGCGGTCCCGACTTCGTGGAGGCCGAGGCCCGGGCCACCCTGCGCCGGCTGGGCGTGGAACAGGCCGACGCCATCCTGGTGCCCTCGGCCACCGACCTGTTCGGCCCCCACGGCCTGGCCTTGTGGGACCGCCTCAAGGCGCTGAAGGATCAGGGCCTGACCAAGAAGATCGGCGTCTCGGTCTTCGCCTCCGACGATCCCCTGGGCGTGGCCCGCCGGTTCCGTCCCGACATCATCCAGGCCCCGGCCTCCCTCCTCGACCAGCGACTGCTGATCGACGGCACGCTCGCGGCCCTGACCGGCATCGGCATCGAGGTGCACCTGCGCTCGATCTTCCTGTCGGGCCTGCTCTTCCTGCCGGCCGACCGGGCTCCGAACCACCTGAAGGAAGCCGCCAGCCGGATTTCCCGCGCCCGCCGGCTGATCGCAGAGGGCCGGTCCGACCCCTTGCAGGCTGCCCTCGGCTTTGCATTGTCCCGTCCCGAAGCCGCCGCCGTCCTGGTGGGCGTCACCACCGCGGCCGAATTGAACGCGGTGATCGCCGCGGCCTCCAGCCCGCCGCCCGATCTCGACTGGGACGATATGGCGATCGACGACCCGGTCGCCCTCGACCCCCGCGCCTGGAGGGCCGCCTAGGCGTCCTCCACGGCCGGCTCAAAAGGAGCCAGCGCCAAATGATCCTCGCGATCCTGCAAGCCCGGATGACCTCGCCCCGACTGCCCGGCAAGGCCATGGCTCCCCTGCGCGGCGAGCCCATGATCCTGCGCCAGGTGGAGCGCATCCGTCAGGCCCGCTGCCTGTCCAAGCTGATCGTCGCCACCAGCGACGAGCCTGTGGACGATCCCATGGCCGGCTTCCTGGTCGCCCGCGGCCAGACCGTGTTCCGCGGCGCCTCGGAGAACCTGTCGCGCCGCTTCATGCGCTGCGTCGAGGCCGCTGGCCCGGTCAGCCATGTGGTGCGCATCAAGGGCGACTCACCCTTCGTGGACCCGGGCGTCATCGACGAGACCATCCGCCTGGCGCTGACCACCGGCGCGGCCTACGCTTCCAACCGCGTCCAGCGCACCTTCCCCAAGGGGCTGGAGGTCGAGGTGGTCACCGCCGGGGCCCTGACCCACGCCGCCGCCGAGGCTGATGAGGCCACGGCCGCGGCGACGTCACCCCTGGCCCAGATCCGCGGCAGGCCCGAACGCTATCCTCAGGCCCACTGCCTCGCGCGGCGCGACTGGTCGGCCCTCGACTGGCGGGTGAAGACCCCCGCCGACATGGCCTTCGCCAACGGGGTCTACGGCGCCCTGCACGCGGATGATCCGGCCTTCGGCCTGGAGGATGTCCTGGGTGTGTTGCAGGGGCGGCAAGACCTGGCCCGCTGGGCGGCGTAGCCCAGCATCCGCTCATCCCGGCGAAGGCCGGGATGAGCGGAGTGTGGTGGCTATGCCCAGGCCCCGTACGGATCGCTGAACGGCTTGCCCAGGGCCTGCGCCACCGCCGGGTGGATGATCTGACCCTTGAGCACGTTGAGCCCCTTGGCCAGGTGCTGGTTGGCGGCGAGGGCGTCCAACCCCTTGTCGGCCAGGGCCAGGCCGAAGGGCAGGGTCGCGTGGCCCAGGGCCTCCGACGACGTCCTCGGCGCGGCGCCCGGCATATTGGCCACGCAGTAATGCACCACCCCGTCGATCGTGTAGGTGGGGTGGACGTGGGTCGTGGGCTTGGAGGTTTCGAAACAGCCGCCCTGGTCGATGGAGACATCCACCAGCACCGAGCCGGGCTTCATCCGCGACAGGTGCTCGCGACGCACCAGGGTCGGGGCCGCGGCGCCGGCTGTCAGCACCGCGCCGATCACCACGTCGGCCTTCAACACCTCCTCCTCCACCGCGTCCAGGGTCGAGTAGCGGGTCAGGATGCGCCCCAGGAACATGTCGTCCAGCACCCGCATCCGGGGGATGGAGCGCTCCACCACCACCACCTCGGCGCCGAGACCGGCGGCCATGCGGGCGGCGTTCATGCCAACGACCCCGCCGCCCAGCACGCAGATCCGCGCCGGGGGCACGCCGGGCACCCCCGACAGCAGCAGGCCCATGCCGCCATTGTGCTTCAGCAGGGTCTCGCCCGCCGAGAACACCGCGATGCGGCCCGCCACCTCCGACATCGGAGCCAGCAGCGGCAGGCCGCCATTGGCGTCCGTCACCGTCTCATAGGCGACGGCCGCCGCGCCGGAGGCGAGCAGGCCCTCGGTCTGAGCAGGATCGGGCGCCAGGTGCAGATAGGTGAACAGGATATGCTCGGGCGTCAGCCGCGCCCACTCCGCGGCCTGGGGCTCCTTGACCTTGATGATCAGCTGACTGTCGGCGAACACCGCCTCGGCGTCCGGGACGATGCTGGCTCCCGCCCGCGCATAGGCCTCATCGGAATAGCCGGCGCCCTGGCCGGCCCCGGCCTCCACCAGCACCTCATGGCCATGAACGACATATTCGCGGACGGCGGTGGGGGTCAGCCCCACGCGATACTCGTCCGCCTTGATCTCGCGGGGCACGCCTACGCGCATCGAAGTCTCCCTTTGCGAATTTGTTTCGCTTAAGAGAGGAGTTGGGGGCCTAATTTTGTTCCGTCAACCCAGGACGCAGCTCGCCATCCCTTCGCGGCGGATGGTCCCGGCGGCCTTGTCGATGCGGCCGGAGCGGCGTTTCACATAGGGTCCCGGCTTGGCGGCGCGCCATTTCAGCGGGCTGGGCAGGATCGCCGCCAGTCGGGCGGCCTGGGCGGGGGTCAGCCGGTCTGCGCTGACACCGAAGTTCTTCAGGGCCGCGGCCTCCGCGCCATAGACGCCAGGACCCCACTCCACGCTGTTGAGATAGACCTCCATGATCCGCCGCTTGCCCCACAGCCCCTCGATCAGGACGGTGAAATAGGCTTCCAGGCCTTTGCGGACATAGGAGCGGTCCGGCCAAAGGAAGATGTTCTTGGCGGTCTGCTGGCTGATGGTGGACCCGCCCCGCGTCCGCTTGGAGCGTTCGTTGTGGGCCAAGGCCTTCTGCATGGCGCCGAAATCAAAGCCGTGGTGGCTGCAGAACTTGGCGTCCTCCGCGGCGATCACCGAGCGCACCAGCCGCGGCGATATCTCATCCAGCGAGCGCCACTTGCGGTCGAAGCCACGCCCCTGGAACACCCGCTCCACCATCAGATAGGTGATGGGCGGCGGAACGAACCGATAGGCGGCGGTCACCAGCACTGGCCCGATCAGGCCGAAGACCAGCACCAGGCTGACCGCCGTGCGGCCGACCCGGCCCCAGACGCTGCGCTTGGGTCGGGGGGCCTGGGCGATCTGGATAGGCGGGGCGTCGCCACGGTCGTTCACCGAGCGCGGCTTTTCATTCAGCGAGATGTCGTCCCAGGACCTGGCCAGGTCCTCCCAGCCGCCCGACGCCTGCGGCGTGAGGCGCAGGCCATCGTCCTTGTCGGAACCGGGGTTCGTGTCGCTCAAGCTCAGGGCCCCTTGTCTTGACCTCGAGCCTCTTCCTTTCAGAGAATCTGAAAGGACAAAAGAGGCTCGTCTTATTGTTTGCCGCGTGACGGGCGCCTGAACCGGCATCCACTTCCGGCTGTCACGCGACAGCGCGCCAGTGCTAGCGATGGAGAACAATGGGTCAAGCCGCCGCACCGCAGGAGCGCAGATGAACGTCACCGATGCCGTCGCCAGGCGAATCTCCATCCGCGCCTTCAAGCCGGAAACCCCGCCGGCGGCGGTGATCCGCGAGATCCTGGAGCTGGCCGCCCGCGCGCCGTCCGGCGGCAATCTTCAGCCCTGGCGGGTCTACGCCCTGGCCGGCGAGGCGCTCACCGAACTGAAGGCCAAGGTCGCCGCCAACCCCTTCGGCGAGACCCCGGAATACGACGTCTACCCGCCGAGCCTGTGGGACCCCTTCCGCACGCGGCGGTTCCAGAACGGCGAGGACCTCTACGCCGCCATCGGCATCCCCCGCGAGGACAAGCCCGCGCGCCTGCGGCAGCTGGCCCGGAACGGGGAGCTGTTCGGCGCCCCCGTCGGCCTGTTCTTCTGCCTGGACCGCAAGCTGGGCCCGCCCCAGTGGTCGGACCTGGGGATGTACATGCAGACCGTCATGCTGCTGGCGACTGAGCGTGGCCTCGACACCTGCGCCCAGGAATACTGGGCCCGCTATCCCAAGACGGTGGGAGACCTGTTGGGCCTGCCCGAGGACCACATGCTGTTCTCCGGCATGGCGTTGGGCTGGCGCGACGAGGCCGCTCCCATCAACACCCTTCGCTCGGCCCGCGACCCCTTCGAGACCTGGGGGGAGCTGAAGGGGTTCGACTAGGCGACCTCAAACACCCCTGCCCCGCCCTCCTCATCCCCCCAGGCCACGCGCTTGCCGTCCGGGGTCATGGCCAGGGCCGAGATCGGCGGGCCCTTCTCGGCCTTCAGCATGTCGATGGCCTGGTTGGACAGGTCGCAGACCCACACCCGGCCGTCGTCGAGGCCTGCGGCGAGGCGGTTGCCCACCAGGGTGGCGGCCACGCGATTGACCATTGAGCTCTCGTCGAAGCCCACCTCCGCCGCCTGCTTGCCCAGCGGCCCCGCCGAGCCTGTGAACGGCCAGATGACCGCGCCGTTGGCGCCCGAGGTCGCCAGCATCTGGCCCTTGTAGAGGAAGGTCAGGCTCTTCACCTTGGCCGGATAGCCGCCCATCTTGAGGTTCTTCTCGTCGGCCACCCGCCAGCCGTGCAACTGATTTTCCTGCATGGAGCTCATCAGGAACTTGCCGTCGGGGCTGAAGGCCAGGGCCACGTGGCTGCCGGCCCATTTCAGGATCATGGGCTTCTGCTCGGCGATCCGGGCGTACCAGAGCCAGGCGCCGTTATAGGTGGCCGTGGCGATACGCCGCCCCTTGGGGTCGAAGGCCACGTCGGCCACCGACTTCTCGTGCACGAACACCCGCGAAAAAGCCGCGTCGGCGGAGTCGCGGACGTGCAGCTCCTTGCCGGCGGCGAAGGCGATCAGTTTGGATTCGGCCGATGCGGCGACCGACTCGATCCAGCGCCCGGGGATCCTGGCGATCTCGGTGACGTCCGCGCCCCGCGACCAGGCCACGACCCCGTCGTCGCCGCCGGTCAGGACACCCTCGCCGCTGGGGTGCAGGCAGGCCGAAAGCGCCACGCCCTTGTGGGCGGCGGCGATCGTCCCATCCTCAAATCGGACCGTGCCGTCGCCGAGGGCGAAAGCCGCCTTGCCATGGCGGTCGAAGAGGGCGGCGGTGACATAGGCGTCATAGGAGGTGTTCATGCGCGCCTCTTAGCCGCCTAACACGGGTCTTGGCGAGACATCGGGCGCCTGGAAATTTCGCCCGGCGCGAGAGCATGTCAGGCAGCGCTTTGACTTGGCTGCGGGCGGACAGCGGTTCGGGCTTTACAATCCCGATTTGATTGGCGAAGGGTGTCTGGACTGTGGATGGGCGCGACGTCATACGCGCCCCTAGGGAAGGAATTGCATATGGGTGCGAAGCTGGGCGGCGGGGGCGGCGGCAAGTTCGACCTCGGCCAAAACAGCGACATCAACGTCACGCCCTTCGTGGACGTGATGCTGGTGCTCCTCATCATCTTCATGGTGTCGATCCCCGCCGCGACGGTGTCGATCAAGCTCGACCTGCCGCCGGCGATCCCGCCGCCCCCGGGCACGAAGGTGGAAGAGCCGACCCTGATCAACATCCAGGTGGCCGGCCTCTACATCGGCGACCAGCCCACCACCCTAGACACGCTGCCGGCCGACCTCGCCCGCATCCTGAACAAGCCCAACCCCACCGAGGAGCGCGTCTATATCCGCGCCGACCGCACGGTGCGCTACGGCGAGTTCATGTCGGTGATGAACGCTCTGCAGGGCAACGGCTACTTCCAGGTCGCCCTGATCAACGAAGACATCTAGTCCTCGTCTGCAAGACAAGGAAAAGCCCGCCCAGGGAAACCCGGGCGGGCTTTTTCGTTTCAGATCCTCCCCCAGGCCGCCGGCCAATGTGGGGGAGGTGACGGAGGGGGATCGACGTAGTCGACACCCACCTCAGCCAAACAAGAGTCAAAGTCCCCCTCAGGCGCTTCGCGCCAGCTCCCCCAGAAGGGGAGCGTCTCAGGAGATTAAGCCGCGCAGGCCTCGAAGCCGGCCTTCAGGGCGGCCTCGTCCAGATTGCGGCCGATGAACACCATCCGGCTGAAGCGGTCCTCCTCAGGTTTCCAGTCGCGCTGGAAGTCGCCCTCCAGAATCATGTGCACCGCCTGGAACACCAGCCGGCGCTCATCGCCGGCCACGTCCAGAATTCCCTTGGCCCGCAGGATGTCGGGGCCCTGGTCGGCCAGCAGCTGGTTCAGCCAGTTGGTGACCCTCTGGCCGTGAATCGGCTTGCGGAGGGTCAGCGAGACGCCACGGATACCGGCCGCGGCCGCATGGTCCTCGTGCGCATGTGCGTGGCCGTGATCGTGGTGAGAATGGTCGTGATCGTGATGATCATGATCGCAGTCCTCATCATGCACATGGCCTTCCTCGCCGTGCGCGGGATTCAGGAACTCGGGGCTGATGTCGGTGATGCGGGCCAGGTCGAAGCCGCCACGGCCCAGGATGGCGTCCAGCGGCACATTGGAGCGCTGCGCCCGGTGAATGGGGGCCAGGGGATTGATCCGGCGGATCGCGGCCTCCACGGCCTTCAGTTCGGCGTCCGTCACCAGGTCGGTCTTGTTCAGTACGATCTGGTCGGCGAAGGCGATCTGCTCGACCGCTTCCCGGGAATCGGCCAGCCGCAGAGGCAGGTGCTTGGCGTCCACCACGGTGGTGACGCTGTCGAGCTGCGTCTTGGCCTTCACGTCGTCGTCGACGAAGAAGGTCTGGGCCACGGGGCCGGGATCGGCCAGGCCGGTGGTCTCCACGATGATGGCGTCGAAACCGCCCTTGCGCTTCATGAGCCCTGAGAGCACCCGGATCAGGTCGCCGCGCACCGTGCAGCAGACGCAGCCGTTGTTCATCTCGAACACTTCCTCGTCGGCGCCGACGATCAGTTCGTTGTCGATGCCCACCTCGCCGAACTCGTTGACGATCACGGCGTAGCGCTTGCCATGGTCCTCCGTGAGGATGCGGTTGAGCAGGGTGGTCTTGCCGGCGCCGAGATAGCCGGTGAGGACGGTGACGGGGGTCTTGGCGTTCATGGGGCTCATCTAGTCATTGTCGGCGCGGGATGGAACAGGCGCCGCGCACGGGATCGCTTGACCTCGGACAAGTGTTATAGAATAACACCTCTCCACTCCCTTGCCCCAGCACTCTATATATAGGCGACCGTGACCACCGCCGAACCCCCCGCCGACGAGCCGATGGACGCCTTCCGGGGCGACCGGGTCTATCTGGGCGCCGATCACGCGCGCAATGAGCGCCGGACCTGGATCGTGGCGACGATCTGCCTGGCCACCCTGGCGGCGCAGGTGACCGGCGGGCTGATGTTTAACTCCATGGCCCTGGTGGCCAACGGCCTGCACATGGGCGCCCACCTGGCCGCCCTGCTGGTGGCCGCCGGCGCCTATGCCGTGGCCCGCACCTATTCCACCGACCCGCGTTTCTCCTTTGGCACCGGCAAGGTGGGCTACCTGGCCGGCTTCGCCAACGCCGCGGTCCTGGGGGTCACCGCCCTGCTGATCACCATCGAGAGCGTGGAGCGCCTGCTCGCGCCTGCGGAGGTGGAATATGATGGAGCCCTGGTCCTGGCCGCCGCCGCCCTGGCGGTGAACCTGGCCTGCGTCTGGCTGCTGAAGCCGGCCCAGAGCCACGCCCATGATCGGGACGGGGATCTGAACCTGTCGGCCGCCCACCTGCATCTGGCGGGGGACGCGGTGATCTCCGGGCTCGCCATCGCCGGCCTGGCCGCCGGCCGCTACCTGGGCTGGAGCTGGACCGATCCGGTGGCCGCCCTGGTGGGTGCGGCCCTGCTGGCCCACTTCGCCTGGCGGCTGCTCAGCCGCACGGGCGCCGTGCTGCTGGACATCAATCCCAGCCCCGAGCTCACCGCGCAGATCCGCGGCCGCCTGGAGGGCGAGGGGGAGCGGGTTCTGGACCTGCATCTGTGGCGCCTGGGCCCCGGCCATCACGCCGCAATCGTCGTCCTCGCCGCGGCCGCTCCGCAGGCGCCGCAAGCCTATCGCGCCCGCCTGGCGGGCCTCGCGGGGCTCAGTCACGTAACTGTGGAAGTCCGCGACCACCTGACTCCTTGACCAAGGTGGCCGGATCGGCGTTTTCAAGACGTGATGAATCAAGGGCTTGGGCAGCTACGGGCTTGGGGCCGGTCGGGCGTGGACGGCGTATCCGACCGCGGCCTGTCTCTGCTTGTCGCCAGCCTTCGAGCCCTGACCTGGATCGAGGACCGCACGGCGGAGTGGCCCCAGGCTAGACGCGACTTCCTCTTCGACACCCGGATGTTCTGGTCCGCCCGCTGGCGACCGGCCTCGGCCCTGGCGGTCCTGGGCGGCCTGGCCATCATGGGCGGGACCTATGTGGCCATCGGCACGCCTGAGAAAGCTCCGCCCCCCACCATCCTGGCCGCCGGAACCGGCGCGCCCCGGCCTCACGTCCCTCCGCGCCCCAAACCCGGCCCGCCGCCCGAGGCGCTGCAGAAGCGCCTGGACGAACTGGCGGCCAGCTACCGCGAGACTGTCGGCATCGCCGTGGCCGACACCAACGAGGGCTGGATGGCCCAGGTGGCCGGCGACGACGCCTTCCCGCAGCAGAGCGTCTCCAAGCTCTGGGTGGCCATGACCACCATGGACGCCCTGGACCAGGGCAAGCTCAGCCTGGACCAGGCGGTGGTCCTCGGTCCCCACGACCGCAGCGTCTTCTTCCAGCCCATCTCTCACAAGATCGGCGCCGCCGGCTACGCCACCACCCTGCGCGACCTGGTGCGCCGGGCCCTGATCGAGAGCGACAACGCCGCCAACGACAAGCTGCTGGCCGAGGTGGGCGGCGTCGACGCCGTGGCCGACATGCTGGCCCGCAAGAACCTCACCGGCATCCGCATGGGCGCCGACGAGAAGAACCTGCAGGCCAAGATCGCCGGCCTGACCTGGAGCCCGGAGATGGGCATCGGCGGCAATTTCAAGGACGCCCGGGCCCGGCTGCCCGACGCCGTGCGGGACGCCGCCATGCACGCCTATCTCGAAAACCCCCTGGACGGCGCGACCCCGGCCGGCGTGGCTACCGCCCTGGTGGCCCTGAAGCGCGGCGAACTTTTGTCGCAGGAATCCACCGACACCTTCCTCGCCACCATGTCGGAGGCCCGCACCGGCCCCCGGCGCCTGAAGGGCGGCCTGCCCTCGGGCTGGTCCATCGCCCACAAGACCGGCACCGGCCAGGACTGGCGCGGCGGCTCCATCGGCATCAACGACGTCGCCGTGCTCACCGCCCCCGACGGTAGGTCCTACGCCGTGGTGGTCCTGATGAAGCGCACCACCAAGCCGGTCCCCGCCCGCCTGGCCTTCATGCAGCAGGTCTCCAGGGCCGTGGTGGCCAACTGGGAGAGCGAACGCGACGTCGCCCGCAAGACGCTCGCCAGCCTGCGTCCGGGAGAGTCTTCCGGAGGTCACTGAATCGACAGCGGCTTGCGTTGACTTGGCGGGGGTCGTCTGTATAAGTCCGCGCCTTCGCACGCAGGACCTTCCCGCGGGCGTGATCCTTTTTTGCTAAAGTCTCAAGGCGCGAACGATGTACGCGGTGATCAAAACCGGCGGTAAGCAGTACCGGGTTCAGGCGGGCGACCTTCTCGTCGTCGAAAAGCTTGAAGGTGAGCCGGGCGCCAATGTGGCCTTCGGCGACGTCCTGATGCTGGGCGATGGCGAAACCATCACCCTGGGCGCTCCGATCGTGGAAGGCGCCACCGTCAGCGCCACCCTGATCGAGACCCGCAAGGGCCTGAAGGTCAAGATCTTCAAGAAGCGCCGCCGTCAGGGCTATCGCCGCACCCGTGGCCATCGCCAGCACGAGAGCGTCCTGCGCGTCACCTCGGTGGCCGGCGCCGGCAAGACCGTGAACTGGGACGGCGTGGTGGACATGACCACCAAGGCGGTCCTCAACGCGCGCGCCCGGAACCTGAAGCTGGAGGAAGCCGCGACCGCCAAGGCCGCGCTCGCCGCCGAAAAGGCCGCCGCCCCCGCCGCCAAGAAGGCCGCTGCTCCCAAGGTCGTCGCTGCGCCCAAGGCTGAAGCCGCCTCGAAGAAGCCCGCCGCGCCGAAGAAGGCCGCCGCCAAGAAGCCCGACGCCGAATAAGCGTCGGATCAAGACAAGTTTAGGAGACCACAATGGCTCACAAAAAATCTGGCGGTTCATCCCGCAACGGCCGCGACTCGGCCGGCCGTCGTCTCGGCGTGAAGAAGTTCGGTGGCGAAGCCGTCGTCGGCGGCAACATCATCATCCGTCAGCGCGGCACGAAGTTCTTCGCCGGCGTGAACGTCGGCATGGGCCGTGACCATACCCTCTTCGCCACCGCCGACGGCGCTGTGCAGTTCGTCACCAAGCGCGACGACCGCACCTATGTGAACGTGGTGGCTGCCGAGACCAACGCCAGCTAGGCGGAACCCCTCTTCTCCGGTTCCGCCCCGACGATCAGTCAGGCGGACCGGATAGAATCCCGAAAAGCGGGAGTCCGGAACGCCGGGCTCCCGCTTTTTCTGTTTCAGGGGTCCCACCAGAGGGCCCGGGAGGTTCAAGATGTGCTCCATCCAGATCGAACCCGTCATCGAGACGCAGCGGCTGCGGCTGCGCCGTCCGCGGACGGCCGACGCGCCCCGCGTGGCCAAGCTGCTCAACGACCGCGACCTGGCCCGCATGACCCCCTCCGTCCCCCACCCCTATGGGCTGGAGGACGCCCAGGCCTATCTCGCCCAGGTGGACGACGCCGATCCCGATGATCGGGCCATGTTCGTCATCGACCATCCGGAGCAGGGGCCGATCGGGGTGGTGGGTTTCGACAGCGAGAACGGCCGCGCCGAAATGGGCTGCTGGATCGGCCGCCCCTTCTGGAACCTGGGGTTCGCCACCGAGGCCGCCAAGGGGGCCTTGGTCTGGGCCCACAAGGACTGGAAGCGGCGCTACGTCCTGGCGCGCCACTTCTCCGATAACCCGGCCTCGGCCTCGGTGCTCTGCAAGAGCGGCTTCCTCTACACCGGGGAGGTCCGGCTCTCGCCCTCGGCCGCCCGCGGCGAGGCCGTCCCCTCGCGGATGATGGTCTGGCTGGCGTGAGTTTGCGGCGCTCGCGTGCTATGGCGGGCGCCGAACTCTCCTGGATCCTGCATTTGACCACCTCCGTCACCTTCAAAGCGCCCTTGGACGCCCTGCTCGCAGGGCGCGCCTTGGCGTGGCGGGTTGGCGCCGTGCTGGTGGGAAGCTGGCTCCTGGCCGCGTCCTCCTGGGCGGAGGCGCCCATGTATCCCGTGCCCATGACCCTGCAGACCTACGCTCTCCTGGTGATCGCGGGCCTGTCGGGCCTGCGGCTGACCCTCGAGATCGTCTTCATCTGGCTGGCCCAGGCGGCCATGGGCCTGCCGGTCCTGGCCGGCGGCGCGAGCGGCGTCGAGGCCCTGGTGGGCCCCACCGGCGGCTACCTCCTGGGCTTCCTGGTCGCCGCCGGCCTGGTGGGCTGGTTCTCGGCGCGGACCGGCCGGGACTGGCTGCCGCTGACAGCCAGTTTCCTCGCCGCCCATGCCGTCATCCTGCTGCTGGGCTTCGCCTGGCTCGCCTCCGGACTGGGGGCAAAGGCCGCCTTCGCCGGCGGCGTCGCGCCCTTTCTTCCCGGCGCGCTTCTGAAAACCCTATTGGCCGCCGCGACCGTGAAGTTCGTGGGCGACCGGATCCTGACCCGATGAAATTCCTCGACCAGTGCAAGGTCTATATCCGCTCCGGCAACGGGGGCGGCGGCGCCGTCTCCTTCCGCCGCGAGAAGTATATCGAATACGGCGGCCCCGACGGCGGCGACGGCGGCCGGGGCGGCGACGTCTGGATCGAGGCCATGGACGGCCTCAACACCCTGATCGACTTCCGATACAGCCAGCACTTCAAGGCCGAGACGGGCACCCACGGCATGGGCCGCAACCGCCACGGCGCGGCCGGCGAGGACATCGTCATGAAGGTCCCCGTCGGCACCCAGGTGCTGGAGGAGGACAAGGAAACCCTGATCGTCGACATGGACACCCCCGGCCAGCGGTTCCTGCTGGCCAAGGGCGGCAACGGCGGCTGGGGCAACGACCGCTTCAAGAGCTCCATCAACCAGGCCCCCTATCACGCCAACCCCGGCCAGGAGGGCGAGGAGCGCTGGATCTGGCTGCGGCTGAAGCTGATCGCCGATGTCGGACTGGCCGGCCTGCCCAACGCCGGCAAGTCCACCTTCCTGGCCGCCGCCAGCGCCGCCAAGCCCAAGATCGCCGACTATCCCTTCACCACCATCCACCCCAATCTCGGCATCGTGGACCTCTCCCCCAGTGAGCGCTTCGTCCTGGCCGACATTCCGGGCCTGATCGAGGGCGCGTCGGACGGCGCGGGCCTCGGGACCCGCTTCCTGGGACACGTGGAGCGCACCGCGGTGCTGATCCACCTGATCGACTCTACCCAGACCGACGTCGTGGAGGCCTGGAAAACGGTGCGGCACGAACTCGAGGCCTATGGCGAGGAGTTGGGGGACAAGACCGAGATCATCGCGCTCAACAAGATCGACGCGCTGGACGAGAGCACGGTGGAGATGCAGCGCGAGGCGCTGGAGGAAGCCGCCGGCGTGCCGGTCCGCCTGGTCTCCGCCGTCGCCGGGACCGGGGTGAAGGAGATCCTGCGCGAGGCCTACGCCCTGGTGCGCGACCGCAAGGCCGCCGCGGCGGTGGGTAAGGGCGGCGAGGACGAAGTGGGCTGGAAACCGTGAGCGGGATCGAGCGCGCGCGCCGGGTCGTCGTCAAGGTCGGCTCGGCCCTACTGGTGGGGGAGGACGGAACCGCCGACACCCTCTGGCTGGCCGCCTTCGCCGCCGACGTCGCACGCCTCCGGGCTCGCGGCCAGCAGGTGCTGGTGGTGTCCTCCGGCGCCGTGGCCCTGGGCCGCCGCCGGCTGATGCTGGCCAGGCGCTCCCTGACCCTGCCCGAGAAACAGGCCGCCGCCGCCGCCGGCCAGTCGGCCCTGATGCGGGCCTGGGAAGAGGCCCTGGAGCCCCACGACATCCACGCCGCCCAGGTGCTGCTGACCCGCGACGACACCGAGGTCCGGCACCGCTGGCTGAACGCGCGCGCCACCGTCGAGACCCTGCTGGACCTGGGCGTGGTCCCCGTGGTCAACGAGAACGACACCGTGGTCACCGAGGAAATCCGCTACGGCGACAATGATCGCCTGGCCGCCCGGGTCGCCCAGATGATCGGCGCCGACGTGCTGATCCTGCTCTCGGACATCGACGGCCTCTACACCGCCGATCCCCGTAGCAATCCTGACGCCAAGCACCTGGCCCGCATCACCCACCTGACGCCGGAGATCGAGGCCATGGCCGGGGGCGCCAACGCCAGCGCCGGGGTCGGCACCGGCGGCATGGCCACCAAGATCGCCGCAGCCCGCATGGCCCAGTCGGCCGGCTGCGCCACCGTCATCACCCTGGGCCGCCGCCCCTCGCCCCTGGCGGCTCTGGAAGCCGGCGAACCCGCCACCGTCATCGAGCCCGCCCTGAGCGCCAAGGCCGCCTACAAGGCCTGGATCGCCGGAACGCTCGCGCCCGCCGGAACCCTGGTGGTGGACAATGGCGCCGCCCGCGCACTGTCCACCGGCAAGAGCCTGCTGGCTGCCGGCATAAGGGCGGTCGAGGGTCGATTCGAGAAGGGTGACGCCGTCGTCGTGCGCGACGAGGCGGGCCGCGAGATCGGCCGGGGCCTGACCCGCTACGACAGCGCCGACGCCGTCGCCATCCGGGGCCTCAAGTCCGACGCCATCGAGGGAGTCCTGGGTTACACCTCAGGTCCGGTGATCCATGCCGACGACCTGGCCCTGGGCCACGCCCCGGCCGAGGCCGCCGCCGGCTAGACCGCCTGCGCCTGGACTCCCGGGCGGGTTTCGGCGATCGCCAGGGCGTCGCCGATGGTCTCGTACAGCACGCCCACCTCGATCGGCTTGGCGACATAGGCAGTCATGCCGGCGGCCATGTACTCGGCGATCTGATGGCTCATGGCGTTGGCCGACAGCGCGATGATGGGGATCGGCGGCATGCCCTGCGCGGCCTCTGCCTGGCGGATGGCGAGCGCCGCAGCCACCCCGCCCATTTCGGGCATCTGGATGTCCATCAGGATCACGTCGAAGTCGGCCGTGGCCCAGGTCGAGACCGCCTGCAGCCCGTCCCCCACCACCGTCAGCTGGACGTCCAGCGGCGCCAGCAGGGCCGCCAGCACCTTCTGGTTGGTGGGGTTGTCCTCGGCCGCCAGGATGCGCAGGGGACGGTCCTGGGGCAGGGTGATCTCGCCAGGGGTCACGCTGGCCGGGGCCCGGGGTGTCTCACTGACCCGGGGCAGGGGCAGGCTGACCCGGAACTCCGACCCCTTGCCCGGTGAGCTCGTCACCTCGATCGCGCCGCCCATCAGCTCCACCAGCTCACGGCTGATGGCCAGGCCCAGGCCCGTACCCCCGAACCGGCGTTCGTTGCTGTCGTCGACCTGGGTGAACTTGGAAAACAGTTTCGGCAGGGCCTCGGCCGACATGCCGATGCCGCTGTCGCGGACGATGAAGTCCAGGCCCTTCTGCGTGGTGGTCACCTCCAGGGACACGGCCCCGACATCGGTGAACTTCACGCCGTTGGAGAGCAGGTTGGAGAGAATCTGGCGGATGCGGTCGGCGTCCCCCAGCCAGACACCGGCGGCGTCCAGGTCGACCGTGACTTCCAGGTCCAGGCGCTTGGCGGCGGCCGCCCCGGTGAAGGTGGACACCGTGCGGGTGGCCAGGGCCTCGATGTCGAACTCGACGGGCGCCAGGTCCAGCTTGCCCGCCTCGATCTTGGAGATATCCAGCACGTCGTTCAGCACCTGCAGCAGGCCGGCGCCGGAATCGCGGATGATGTGCAGCCGCTCCCGCTGATCGGGAGCCAGGGCCTCGCGCTCCATCACCTGGACCATGCCCAGCACGCCGTTCAGGGGCGTGCGGATCTCGTGGCTCATATTGGCCAGGAACTGGGACTTCATCTTGTTGGCGCTCTCGGCCGCCTCCTTGGCGACCTGGCTGCGCACCAGCACGTCCTCCATCTCCCGGCGTTCCAGGGCGTTGCGGCGGAAGACCCCCAGCGCCTGGGCCAGCCGGCCGATCTCGTCCTCACGGAACTCGAAGGGAATCTCGCTGTCCAGGTCCCCGGCCGCCACGTCCCCCATGGCCTGGGTGATCCTGGCCATCGGGCGCACCACCCGGCCGACGATGAAGGTCGCCGACAGCAGGCCGAAGGCGCAGGCGATCACCATCATGCCGATCGAGAGCTGCACCTGGCGTTCGGCCGCCTCCACCTGATGGGCGGCGTGCTCGGCGGTGAGGTCGAAGCTCACGGCCACGATATCCATCAGGCTTTGCAGGCTCTCCATCATGTCGCGGTTGAGCGCCACCTCGTCGACCGGCGCCCCCGTGGACAGGGCGGTGAGCGCTGCGGCCCGCGTGGCCCGGAACTCCACGAAATAGCGACGCTCAGCCTTGGCGATGGCGGCCTTCAGGCGGGGCGGGTTGAAGGCCAGGCCGGCCTGGCTGCTCATCATCCGATGCGGCGCGTCCACCGCGCCGGTGACCTTGGCCAGGGCCTCGCGCTCGGCAGCGGTCGGCGGCCGGCCCCGGCCCACCGCCTCGCCCAGCAGCATGGTGTCCAGCCCCGCGGCGTCGCGCTCCAGCCAGGCCACGTGCTTGACGGTCATCATCCGGGCGATGAAGGGGTCGGCCTGGATGGCCTCGTTGGATAGCTGTCCCGAGAGCTCGCCCAGGGTGTCCACCAGGTTGGCGCCGGCGGTCAGCCAGGTCTGCCTCAGGGCGTCGGACCGGTTCGGGTCGGGGGCGGTCATCGCCCGGTCGGTCACCTGCCGAAGGCGCAGGAAGGTCGCGCGTCGCGCGTCGATCTCCTCCACCAGCCGGCGCACGGTCGGGCCGTCGGACACGGCCTTGTGCAGCCGCGCTCGCTGCAGGCGGGCCAGGGCGGACTTGATCGCGGCGTCGGTGCCGGCCCGGTTGGTGTTGAGGCCTCGCAGGGCCTCCGCCGTTGGGACGCCGGGCTTGGTGAGGGCGATGGCGACCGCGCCGCGCTCCAGCCTCAGGCCCTGCATGGCGTGGAACAGGTCGCGCGAGATCTCGGCGGCCAGCAGCACGCGCTGGGCGGCCTGCTGGCGATGATAGGCGTGCAGGGCCATCACCGCACAGGTGATCACCAGGGAGGCCACCATCACCCCGGCGATGATCTGCAGCAGCGCGCCGAGACTGAGAATCTTCTTCATGACGCCGGCTCCCACCCCTCGCCCCTCAAGGTAGAATCCAGACTGGTAACGACGGCTTAATCGGCGGGACATTCTGTCGCGGTGCGGGGGTGAATTGCCGCCCCCGGCAAAGGTGCTTACTAAGGCTCATCTTGAGCATATGGCGGTCGACGTGGACGATGGAGCGGGCGGAGGCAGGGTTGAGGCGGCGAACGGCCGGCTGACGGCGCTCGCCTCCGGCATGGCCATCCCCTATGGCGGCGACCGGGTGGCCTATGTCTCGCCAGCCCTCGCCCAGGCCTTCCAAGCCGGTGACCGGCTGGTGGTGGTGCAGGACAGCGGCGACCTGCTGCACGTTCCGGCCGCCGTCCAGGCCCTGGCCGACAGGGCCGTGGGCAGGGCCCATGACGCCTTCCAGAAGATGGGCGCGGTCAGTGACGCCGCCATCACCGCCTTCTTCGACGCCTTTGCGGGCAGGCTCGCCGACGACGGGGTCTGGACCGCCATCGGCGCCGCCAACGCCGCCGATGTCACCCGGGCCCAGGAACGGGGCCGTTCCACCACCCGCCTGAGCGTCAGCCCGGCGATGCGCGCCGACATGATCGCCGGGCTGCGGGCTTGGCGCGACGCCCCCGCCGCCCGGGGCAAGGTGCTTGAGACCGTCACCCACGAGGGCTGGAGCGTCGATCAGGTCATGGCGCCGCTCGGCGTCACCGGCTTCGTCTTCGAGGGCCGCCCCAATGTGTTCGCCGACGCCACCGGCGTGCTGCGCACCGGCAACACCGTAGTCTTCCGCATCGGCTCCGACGCTCTGGGCACCGCGCGCGCCATCGTCGAGCACGCCCTGGATCCCGCCTTGGCGCAGGCCGGCCTCCCCCCGGGCGCCGCGGCCCTGGTCGATAGCGCCGAGCATGCCGCCGGCTGGGCCATGTTCTCCGACCAGCGCCTGGCCCTGGCCGTCGCCCGAG